>NZ_JBEHFT010000015.1:0-54850 GCF_040225455.1 Corynebacterium sp. KPL2838
GCACGCCGTACCTCCCCCACCCCGACCCCTAAAATTCGCGCAGAGACACCATCCCGCCCCAAGTTGTGCACCCAGCTCGCTAGCGGGCCGCGATGTCCGCCACTGTCAGAGTGGTCGCAGTGGTGGAGGGATGGGGCGTCGGCAAGCTCCGCTAGGCGATGGTGCGTGTGCCGAGCGCGCCCTGAGCGGGCTTTATCGAGCAACCCTAGAGAGCTCCTTTTCGACGATATCCTGTGAGTTGATGAATCTAAGAGGCACCTTTAGGAGCTCGTCGCCGAACTGCACCACCAAGCCTCACTAAGAAATTGAGAACCGCAGTCATAGGAATAGTAGCGATTGGCTCGGACGAGCTTGGTCGCGGCCGCGACTGCGTCCACTGTATGACCCGCTCGATTTCCGCGACGAGGTGTAGTGTTAGAAAATAGAGTTGATGACTACTTCCAAGCCCCACGCAGATGACACCGGCGATAGTGCTGCCGGGGCGGCGTCGACAAGCAGTGCAGCCACCAAGTCCGAAGGTACTGCCTAGAGTTGGGTGCTCGCGCTGTTTCGGATGGCATTGGGTGCCGGCATCCTGTTCCTGTCTCTACAGGCGCTCATCAGAAAGCGCCGACTTCACCGCGGAGAGCTGATAATCCAGCGGATCCGCCAGCATCTGCGTGGCCACCTCCAACCGCTTTTGGTACAGCGGCACCGGCGTGCGGCGCAGCGTCGACTCCAACCACAAGCGAGTATGCCGAAAGTGCGAAGACTCATCCGGGGTCACCGCGACATTGGCTGGGTCAAAGACCGTGATGTCATCAAGCGCGGTGAAGAAGGTCGCGGTGGTATCCCGCACGTAATCACTGACACCACGCGCACGAATGCGGAACCCATCAGTGGTGCGGGTGACGTTGCTGACCAGCCAATGCTCATCGCGGCACTCGATGGTCACACCGGGAGCGAGCTGGGAGAAATCGGGAAGACTCATGGACTCCAAAGTAGCAGCCAGGGGTGGGCTCGGACGTGGATTATACGGACCATAAATTCGGGCTATGCGTAACCGAGTACGTGCTGATCCAGAGCTCAAAATCGTGGCCACGGGCAGCAGGTTGTGCACGCCGGCTGGTCAAGTCCGGTTGAGGAAATCTGCGGCAAACCATGTTGATCCGTCACGTACTTCGGTCCGCGTGCCGGACTGTGAACAAGACCTGCCACAATACTCACTTGCCAGAAAGCGCCGGTGTAGTTAGGTAAACTAGAAAGGGTTGACCATTATCCCCGATTAGTACATGGATTGAGACTACTTACGTGTCTGAAGAACCAACCCTGTATCCCGATACGCCCATTGAGGATGTCACCCTCGAGCGCATCGGTGAGATTTTTGACTCCGAAAAGCTCGAGTACCGCGTAGAAGAACAGACCGTCGGCGAAGGTGGAACGGTAAAGATCCTGCGCACCGGCTTTTCCAATATCGCTATTGCCCTGCAGGTGCGTGACGATGTCCTCGTGGCGGACTCCGTCTGGCGCGGTAATGCCCCAGCCTCGGAGGGCCCACAACTGCTCATGGTTCTCAACAAGTGGAACCAACAGCACTTCGCGCCCACCCTGCGCTTTTTTGAATCGTCCGAAAATAATCTGGCCGTCTCCGGCGTGCGCGAAATCAACATTTCCCATGGCCTGTCCCGCAACCAGATCGGTGCCTTCGTAATGTCCACCTTGGACTCCATGCTGCAGTCCATGGCTTTTGTTGAAGAGCACTACCCACAGCTTGTCACCTGGGAGGAGCATAACCATGACTAATGCATCCACCGCATCCACCGAAAACAACTTGCCCGAGGTCGATCTGGACCGCGTCGTTGCCGCCATGGGCACCTTCGATATTGAGCTGACCAAGGTGGAAGGCGAAATTGACGCCGCCACCGCCAACCTCAATGGCCTGTCCACCATGTTTGCTGTCCTGGATTCCGTTGTCATCGTGCGCTGCGATGTGCCAACCGATGCCTCATTTTCCAAGACCGATGCCGGGCTCTTCCTCGCCGCCAACCAGATCAACTCTGTCGCATTTGGCGCGCGAGCCGTTATTTCTGAGCACGATGACATGCTCGTCGTCCGCACCGAGCGCGATATTCCCGCCGCCGCCGGAATGACCGATGAGCAGCTCACCACCGCTTTGAAGAAGGCCGTCGACGCCGTCATCAACGGCCAGGACGCCATGGTGTCTGCCGCCGAGGAAATGGCCAAGCTCGGATCTGAAACCGCCGCGAAGGCCGGAAACGGCAGCGAGGAAAACTCGGCGCCGTCTGGAAACGCCTAGTCTGCCATTTCTCTAAGCGCATCCCCGCACTTGTCTCGCCCGCCTCGCACACTCGCGTGCTATGCCGCGGCGACGGTGCGGGGATTTTGGGCGGCTAGTGCCTAGTCCGCATCGAGGATGCGCTGCTTTTCTGCCTCCGGATCGAATTCGGGCGCGGGCCACGACAGGTTAAGGTGCCGCAGCGCATCGACGATGAGATATTTCAAGGCCATGCGCGCGTACTTCTTATTATCCGTAGGAATGACAAACCATGGTGCCCAAAGCTCATCAGTCCGGCGGATGGCATCCTCATAAGCCGCCATGTATTTATCCCAATAGCCGCGCTCTTCAAGATCTGAAGGATCGTACTTCCAGAACTTATCCTCGCGCTCGGTGCGCTCGATGAGGTTTTCCTTTTGGAACTCCGGCGAGATGTGCAAAAAGACCTTCAAGATCTTTACCCTCTTTCCGGCGAGCTCTTGCTCATATTCACGAATCGCCTCGAAGCGGCGGTCGATCTCTTCCTCATCCACCCACTCGTGCACGCGCTGAATCAAGACGTCTTCGTAGTGGGAACGGTCGAAGGCCACAACTTGGCCAGGAACCGGATCGTGTTTGCGGATGCGCCACAGGAAATCGTGTTGCATTTCCTCTTCCGTGGGCTTGCCAAAACCGACGGTCTTCGTGCCCTGCGGATCAAAGACGGAAAAGACATGGCGAATGGCCCCACCTTTGCCGGAGGTATCCATGCCTTGCAGGACCACTAATAACGAGGGCGCATCATCGGCATGCGCCCTACCATTGGCAAAAAGGCGCTCCTGCAAATCATAGAGCTCATTGTCATAGCGTTTGAAGCGGTCTTCTAAGTCAGACTTTGAGCCATCGAAACCTGGAGTCGCCGTGGGATCGACATCGGCAAGCTTGAAGGTTTTTCCGGCGCGGAGATCGAGCGCATCTTTGATCTTAAATTTACCCATGACAAACAGTGTACAAACGCCAGGGTGTGGACCGAGTGAACCGGTTGTCTCCCGCGGCATAGCGCAGCGGGAGACGGGGGAACGGTTTGATTTAGGAGTTTTCCTCTTCCGCGTCTGCTTCCGCTTCCGCTTCCGCAGCCGGGGCTGACTCTCCTTGCTCCTTGGGCTCCCCTGGCGCCTCTGCGTGCGTCGAGTCCGCAGAGTCCTCTTGGGAATCCTCGGCTTCCGCGTCGTCGCTTTCTTCCTCTTGACCGACGTTATTCATCGGGCTCAGCTCGGAACGAGATTGCGCGACGTCATCCAAGACCGCGTGGATATACGGTGCGGCTTGATCGTGGGAATACTGCGAGGCCAGCTCCACGCCTTCGACGACGGCCGTCGCGGTGGGAACGTCCGGATTAAACAACAGCTCCCAGACCGAAAGGCGCAAGATTGCGCGATCGACGGCGGGGATCCGGTGCAGCTCCCAGTTCTGGGAAAGGTACCGCGAGATCGTGTCATCGATAGCGTCTAGCTCTTCTGCGACACCTTGGACGATGACCTTGGTGTAATCCGCGATCGGCGCTACCGCGTGGCGATCCTCGCGCGCCAAGGCAACGCGGTCCTCAACGATGGCAACGGGATCAACGTCCCTGTTCTCCGCTTCATAGAGGATATCCGCTGCGCGCCGGCGCGCCCGGTAGCGCGCGGTATGCCGTTTATGATTGATATCCCGCTTAGCAGTGTTATCAGACAAGATAAGGCCCTAGTTGTTGACGCGGGACAGGTACTCGCCGGTGCGGGTATCGATCTTTAGTACATTGCCGATTTCAATGAACAGCGGCACCTGGATCTCGGCGCCGGTCTCCAGCGTGGCGGGCTTGGTGCCGCCGGAGGAACGGTCACCCTGCAGGCCTGGCTCGGTGTGCTCTACCTTGAGGTCGACGGAGATAGGAAGTTCCGCGAACAATGCCTCATCCTCGTAGAAGGAGACCTGCACGCGCATGTTTTCCAGCAGGAAACGTGCGGCATCGCCAAACTTATCTGGCGAAAGCTCAAACTGCTCGAAGGTCTTTTCATCCATGACGACGTAGCTGGTGCCGTCGTTGTACAGGTAGGTCATATCGCGACGGTCCACCGTGGCGGTTTCTACCTTGACGCCCGAGTTCCAGGTCTTGTCCACGGTCTTTCCGGAGACAACGTCCTTGAGCTTGGTGCGCACAAACGCTGGGCCCTTGCCCGGCTTCACATGCTGAAACTCGGTGATCTGCATCAGCTTGTTGTCAATCTTGAGAACGAGTCCGTTCTTGAAATCAGTAGTATCAGCCATTGCGGTTAAACTCCCGAATATTGTGGTTGAAAGGTTGAAAGCAAAGTATAAGCCTACCGGATAGCCCGCACCCTCTGATCCACCGGTACCCCCTAAAATCTCCGCCCTTAGGAGGGAGGAGTTACGGGACCAAGCCTACCTATGCCGGCAGCTCCGTAAAGTCCTTGGAAGCGGCGGTAATGATCTTTGGGGCTCCATTGGTGATGATGAGCGTATCTTCGATGCGTACGCCACCCTTGCCTGGCACATATACGCCCGGTTCGATGGTGAGTGTCATTCCCGGGGCCAGTTCTCCCTTACCGGTCGTGGCGGCAAAGGGGGCCTCGTGCACGTCCAAACCCACGCCGTGCCCAGTGGAGTGCACGAAGTAGTCGCCGTATCCGGCATCGGCGATGATGGTGCGGCAGGCGGCGTCGACATCGGAAAGCGACGTGCCCGCAACCGCAGCCTCGACACCGGCCTGCTGGGCGCGCAGCACCACATCGTAGATCTCCTTGGCAAAGTCATTTGCCGTACCCACGACGTAGGTGCGGGTGCAGTCAGAGTTAAATCCGCGCAGGTGAGCGCCGAAGTCGATGGTGACCAAGTCTCCATCTTCAATCACGCGATCGTCCGCGCCGTGGTGCGGCATCGCAGAGTTCGGACCAGAGGCCACGATGGTATCGAAGCTCACCCGCTCCGATCCCAGGATGCGCATGCGAAATTCTAGGTCAGCAGCAACTTCGCGCTCCGTGCGGCCCGCCCGCAGCTCGCCGGCGGAAATGAGGTCTTCCAACGCCTGATTAGCAAGCGCCGCGATCTCCTCCAGCTTTTCCAGCTCTACGGGATCCTTCGTGATGCGGATATCTTCGATGATTCCAGAAATGGGTACCAAGGTGACCCCATCCGGTGCAGAATCCTTCAGCTCTTCCAATTCCGATACAGACATGTAGTCAGCCTCAAAACCGACGCGAACCGGCGACTGAGCATCATCGAACTGCTGCAAGAGCACCTTGCCTACAGCACGGCCCTCTACAGCTTCTAGATCCGGAACTTCCTGGGCAATCTGGGTGGTATAGCGGCCATCGGTAGCCATGAGCGCGGAGAGATCCTTGCGCAGCAAAAGCCCACCGTTGGAACCGGAGAACCCGGACAAGTAGCGGACGTGGATTAAGTGGGTTACCAATACCGCATCAATGCGCTGACCAGCTAATTCGGCGGCTAACTTCCGGCGGCGATCGCTGAACCGGGTATCTGCAAGTGCCATAGAATCATCCTTTGCGGGAATCGTATTGAAGTGTAAAAATTTATTCTTCCACTATATCTATTTCCGCGGCGATGATGGCTAGGTTCAGTACCTACTTACCGCCTGCCCCCGAAAAGGCGCGACTCGGGCCGGCAATTATTGGCACAAATAATCCACCGCGGCGCAGTACCCAAAGACCCCCAGGCCGGCGATGACGCCGCGGGCAATGGGGCTCAAATAAGAATGATGGCGAAATTCTTCGCGGGCATGCACGTTGGAGATATGCACCTCGACGAAGCCTGCGCCATCGGCGATTTCTGCCAAGGCATCGCGCAAAGCAACGGAGGTATGCGTCAGACCACCTGGGTTAATGATGACCGCACTACCAGCATCGGCGGCCGCATGGACTTTCTCGATGAGCTCGCCTTCAAAATTAGACTGGAAAAACTCGATGTCTGCCCCGTGCTTCGCCGCACGCTCGGACACGAGCTTTTCAACATCGCTTAGCGTCGTGGAACCGTATACGTCCGGTTGGCGCTTGCCCAACCTATTTAGGTTCGGACCATTGAGAACAACGATTTTCATATCTACTCCGTGATGGCGGTATATGCCGCTTCTAGCTCTTCGCGCGTCGGACCCTCTATCCGCGTCGTCGCGCCGATACCGGTGAGCGCCACGAAACGTATCTTCCCATCGCGGTTTTTCTTATCGTGGGTCATTGCCTCATATAATTCCGCGAATTTGCCCGGTTCATACGTCGTAGGCAGCCCGATATTGCTCAAGATGCTGCGGTGCATATCCACCAGTTCTGCATCTATGAGGCCCCGGTGGTGGGAAAGATGGGCAATGAACATCATTCCTACGGCTACCGCGTTGCCGTGGCGCCACACATACTTTTCCTGCCTTTCCACGGCGTGGCCAAAGGTATGCCCATAATTGAGGGTCTCGCGCAACCCGGCTTCCTTGAGATCTTCTCCCACCACCGCAGCCTTTACCGCGATGGATCGCTCAATCAATTCGGGCAGAACACCGCGTGGGTCAAGGCAAGCATCTGGATTTTCCACGTAGTGCTGCACAATGACCGGATCATGAATGAACCCAGTCTTAATGATCTCAGCAGAACCAGCCACGATCTCCGCCTGTGGGAGGGTCTCTAGGCGCTCCAGATCGACGAATACAGAGTCCGGCTCGTGGAAGGCGCCGACGAGATTCTTCCCGGCCTTCGTATTAATTCCAGTTTTCCCGCCCACTGCGGCATCAACCATGGCGAGAAGGGTCGTAGGGACCTGAATCACTTTGATTCCGCGCATCCACCCGGCAGCGACAAAACCTGCCATGTCCGTGGTTGCCCCGCCGCCGACGCCGATGACGACATCGCTGCGGCTAAAGCCCGCCTCACCAAGGCGGTCCCACACGTTTCCCACCACGCTAAGTTGCTTCGCCGCCTCGGCATCCGGCACCTCGCACAAGACTGGGATGACGCCGTGTGCTTCAACGGATGCTGCGAGCTCTTCTGCTGCGGTGCGCAGGGCCGGCTGAAAGATGATTGCTGCCTTATCAGCGCCTGTGTCCGCGCAGCGCCGTGCGATATCTTCGCTGAGTCCAGCTCCTATGCGGACCTCATAAGGGCTCGGCCCGTTAACGGCGATGGTGGGCATGATGGTGTCCTTTCTACGGAGCGATAGCCTGCAGGATTGCGCGGGTAGGTGTAACTCCCCGCCTAGAGGGTTTCTAAAAAGCCCAGGATATCCCCCACCACCTGCTGCGGGGAGCGAGTATCCGTGCGCACGCGGAAATCGGCTACCTCCAAGTAGAAGGGCCTGCGCGTTTCCACGATAGAGCGATAATGTTCAACTGGATTATCCGCTGCTAGCACCGGACGATTGCGATCGCCGGCCGTGCGGCGCGCGCCTTCTTCTGCGGAAATATCGAGGAATACGACGGTGTGGCGCTCCAAAAGCTCACGCGTGGAGGCCGTCATCACCGCGCCCCCACCAAGGCTTACTACTCCACCCTTCTGCAAGGCCGCAGCGACATGTTCGGCCTCGAGCTCGCGAAACGCTGGTTCGCCTTTCTCACTAAAGACCTCGCCGCAGGGTTTTCCCTCGGCCATTTCAATCAGGTGATCCGAGTCCACCAGGTCGCAATTCAGCGCATGCGAAAGCCGGCGGCCAATCGTGGATTTTCCCGCACCTGGCGGGCCAATCAAAACGACGCAAGGATGTGGCTGTCCCGTTACATCGGTTGGCGTTGTCATCATTTACTCCTGGTTAAAGGCGAGACGCTGCGATACGTATTCTTCATATGCAGCAATGGCGCGGGAGGTTTCGCTCAAGCTATCCCCGCCAAATTTATCTAAAACTGCGCGCGCTAGCACGAGTGAGACCATGGCTTCAGCCACCACTCCTGCTGCCGGCACGGCGCAGACATCTGAACGCTGGTGAATTGCAGTGGCATCCGCACCTGTTTCCATGTCAATCGTGTGCAAGGCGCGCGGCACCGTGGAAATCGGTTTCATGGCGGCCCGGACACGCAATTGCTGCCCGTTGGTCATGCCGCCTTCCAAGCCTCCGGCCCGGTTGCTGAGCCTTGTGACACCATCCTCGGTGCGGACCATCTCATCGTGGGCTTCGGAACCGCGTCGACGTGCCTCTTCGAAGCCATCGCCGATTTCTACGCCCTTGATGGCCTGAATACCCATCAAGGCTCCGGCAAGCTGCGCATCCAAGCGGTCATCGCCGGAGATATGTGAGCCGAGGCCAATAGGTAGACCATCGACGATCACCTCTACGATTCCGCCTAAGGTATCGCCCTGCTTCTTTGCGGTTTCAATCTCTGAAATCATCGCCGATTCGGCGTCTTTGTCAAAGGCGCGCACCGGAGAATTATCAATATCCTCGATATCCGCAAAGCTCGGGGAAGCTCCGGTATAGGGCTGCGATGCGCCGATAGAAATCACGTGGGAGAAGACCTCAACTCCCAACGTTTCCCGTAGGAAGTTCCGCGCTACCGTCGCGGCGGCAACACGTGCGGCGGTTTCCCGAGCAGAAGAGCGCTCCAAGATGGGGCGGGCCTCGCTGTGGTTATATTTCACCATGCCCGCGAAATCAGCGTGGCCTGGGCGCGGGCGCTGCAAGGGTGCACCCCGGCCCGAATTCATCGCCTTCGCTACGTCCTCATCCTCCATATCGATGGGATCTGCAGACATGACGGTGGTCCACTTCGGCCATTCAGTATTGCCGATCATGATGGCAATGGGGCTACCAATCGTCAGCCCATGGCGGACGCCGCCGAGCAGCGTTACCTCATCGGCTTCGAACTTCATGCGCGCGCCGCGGCCATATCCTAGGCGGCGCCGTGCAAGCTGATAGGAAATATCAGCACGGGTAATGGGCACTCCGGCCGGCATGTGCTCCAGCATGGAGATCAGTGCCTGGCCGTGGGATTCACCAGCGGTAGTCCAACGAAGCATGCGGGTATTATCGCACGGCCCCTATCCACAAGGAGCAACTAGGCACCCCAATATATTCGCCTCCCCCTCAATGAGGGGATAAACCACCATAGCCAGCCCAGCGGATACCACCATCGAGGGACCGTGAGGCACGCCGCCCTTGACGTTCACGATACCGCTTGCCAGCAATGTGAGTACAGCTGCGCCACCACAGGCCATGAGGACGGCCAATGGTCCTGCTGTGGCACCAACGAGCATCCCCAGTGGCAGGGCCAATTTAATATCTCCCCCGCCGATGCCAGCACCCCGCAGAGCCACTAGGAGGTACAGTACTGGCCACAATAAACCGCCCCAATTGAAAAAAGTGACAGATAAAAGCCCAGCCGGGATGGTCAGCACATCCGGCAAACGCCGCTCGCCGATATCCCACCAGGACAACGCAGACGCCCACAGGCCATAAACTATTCCCCCGAAAATCCCCATGACATAAGGCTAAGCGCCGCCCTGCCACTCTTCATGGCATGGCGGCGCACATGGGCGTATTCCCAGAATGATTAGAGATTGCGAAGGCGAAGCTCTTCCTGCAGTGCCGCAACCATCTCTTCGCGTGGTGCGGTAAGACCGGTGAATTGCTCGAATTGACTAAATGCTTGATGTGCCAGCATGACGTGCCCACCCACGGTGAAATAGCCATTCGCAGCGGCGCAGGCGGCGAGCGTCGTGGGCCACGGATGATAAATCACATCGAGTACGGGCGCATGCGCAAGCCGGAAGCGATAGTCCTCTAAGGCGGCCGAAGGCACGGTGGAAATAATCAAATCCGCTGACCGGGAAAGGTCCTCGAGGTCATCGTCAAAAGTAGCGTACTGCAGATTGAGTCCCAGCCGGTCCGCCAAAGGCTGGAGCTCTGCTTGGCGGTTCGAGCGGTTCAAGATGGTTACCTGGTCGATTCCGCGTTCTGCTAAAGCCCACAGCGCCGGACGGGAGGTTCCACCCGCGCCAATGATAAGGGCCTGAGACACGGGCCGGAGCCCGATGAGTTCTTGCAGCGCGCCGCGCACGCCCTCAGTATCTGTGTTGTCCGCGCGCCAACCGTGCTGGGTGCGAACCAAGGTATTAGCAGAACCGATGAGCTGTGCACGCTCGCTTTGTTCTTCCGCAACCTCGAGCGCGGCGAACTTACCGGGCATGGTCACGGAAAAGCCGCGGTACTCGGGACCACAATCTTCCAAAAATGGGGCGAGGGTATCGTCCGTAACCTCAAAGCGGGTATAGGACCAGTCCTTAAGCCCGACTGCGCCATACCCTGCGTTGTGCAGGATAGGCGATAAGGAGTGAGCGATGGGACTACCGAGTACTGCGGCGCGCGGCATGGGTTCGTCTCTACCTTTCTGACTGCGGCCTACGGCCTATTCAGCCGGTTGCTCCGAGGCGGCATCGCCGTTGCCGGCACCTGCTCCTTCGCCCTCGCGCTGCGAGTCGAGGACGCCGGAGCGGATGGCATCATCCACGCGGTCCAGGTGCTCATCGTAGGTATCAGAGAACACGGTGGTGCCGTCCTTATCCACGGTTACGAAGAACTTCCAGCTACCATCGGCCGGTTCTTCCATGGCGCGAATTGCCTCATCAGAAGGCGAGGAAATCGGCGTATCCGGCAGGCCTTCCTTGGCGTAGGTATTCCACGGAGTCTTTTCCGCACGAGCCTCATCGGTGGTGGCAAGCTCAACGTCTTCCAGCCCGTAGTTCACAGTGGAGTCGAACTCTAGGCGCATGGGCTCGTCAAGGCGGTTCAGGATGACGCGAGCGACCTTGTCGAATTCGCCGGCAGGCGCCTCACGCTCAACCAAGGACGCAGAGGTCAAAAGCTCGTACGGCGACAGACCGATGGCCTTGGCACGATTTTCGATATCGGTTTCCTCATAGCGCTTGGCAGAGCGGGTAATGAGGTCCTTCAGGATATCTTCGGCGCTCATATTCGGGTCGAGCACGTACTGACCAGGGGCAATCAGGCCCTCAATACGCTTCGGGTCATTGCCGCGCTTTTTAATCGCGTCAAGTGCCCATTCGGGTGCGCCGAGCTCCTTAGGATCAGTTTCTGCCGCCGCCTTTTCCAGTTCTTCCTTGTCCAGGCAATTGCCGTCATCGCAGCTGACCTGGGAGATCAAAGAGTAGATACCAAAGCGCACGTCACCGCCGACGACCTTCACGTCCTCCAGGGTGGCACCGCCTTGGACCTCAAGCATGTCCACACGGTTGTTTTCATCGAGCAATGCCTCTACCGCATTCGCCGCGCTCATTTCTTCCTGCAGGCGGTAGAAGCCAGGCTGAATCTGGCTGGCGCTGTGGTTCATCGACGCCGCGGAGTCGAATGCCTCTTGGGTCTTGACCACATTCTTATCCACGAGCGTGGGGCCCAGCTCGGACATGGACGACCCTTCGGGGACCTCCACCAATTGCGTGGTGCCGTTACCGGCCCCTTCGTAGTCGGCCGAAGAAGTGCCGATGCGTACTCCGATGTAGATCAGAGCTCCTAAAATGACGATGACGGATGCGACCACCACGGCGATGCCGCGCTGGCGCCGCTTGACGTACTTATCATCCATCGATCGCCCGAGGCGTTGTTGGTTACGGCTCACGTGTTTAGTCTCCTGAGTTTGAAGGCTGGGCTACTGCATCATCCGAGCGGAGCGCGTTAGCACGCCCATCCAGCCAGGACTGTAGTATTTCCACCGCTGCAGCTTGGTCAATGATTTTTCTGCCCTTCTTTTCGGACACGCCGGACGCGCGCAGCGCGGTGGTTGCCGCTACCGTCGTCAAACGTTCATCAGCCAAGCGTACTGGTGGTGGAACTTTATCTATATTTTCATCTTGATTCAAGCGGCGTCGAATCCGAAACGCAATTTCTTTCGCGTGTTTTACACTTTTTGAGCCATTTCCCTGTAAATCACGCGGCAAACCAACAATGACTTCTACCGCGGAATATGCCTCAATAAGCTCCAGAATTCGATCAATGTCTTCTTGATCGCGGTCTTTGAAACCGGTCTTCCTGGGAACGGTTTCCACAGGGGTAGCGAGGGTGGCCTCACGGTTGGATGCCGCAACGCCAATTCGCACTGTGCCTACGTCGAGTGCTAGCCGGCGGCCCTCGCCTGGGTCATTGACACCCGGGGAATCTGGTTCAACTTTTGCCATAATAAGCCCTTAGCGCGACTGCAAAAGATCCTTGACGGCCTCGAAGCCCCGCTGCGCACCTTCCGGCGCGGTGCCGGAGCCCTGCGCCATGTCCGGCTTGCCGCCGCCGCGACCGTTGACGTATTCGCCGAGACGCTTGACGATGTCCCCAGCTTTCACGCCCTCGTCCACCGCCTTGGCCGTAGCGGCCGCAATGAACGGGAACTTACCCTTGTCCGCTGCACCGAGCACGATGACAGCGGCCGTATCCTTCATGCGGTTGCGGATATCGGTGGCCACGGTGCGCAGGTCGCCGCCCGAGGTGCCATCGGGAAGCTGCAGCGCAATGGTCTTGATCCCATTGACCTCGGTAGCCGAGTCGATGAATTCAGAGGCGCGCGCGGTCAGTTGCGCCTTGCGCAGGACCTCGATTTCCTTCTCAGCGGCCTTGAGCCTCTCCGAAAGCTGCGAAATGCGCTCTGGGAGCTCCTCCGACTGCACCTTCAGCTCGCGAGAAACGCCTTCTACCAGCGCAGTTTCCTTGGAGTAGTACCGGAAGGCATCCATGCCGGAGTAAGCCTCAATGCGGCGGGCACCGGAGCCAACCGAGGACTCACCGAGCACGGAAACGGGACCGATCTCTGCCGAGGAACCAACGTGGGTGCCGCCGCAGAGCTCGATGGAAAATGGTCCGCCGATTTCCACCACGCGAACCTGGTTTCCGTAGTTTTCACCGAACAGGGCCATAGCACCCATCGCCTTAGCTTCTTCCAGTGAGGTCTCGATGGTGTTGACGGCCATATTGGAGTCGATCGCCTGGTTAGTAATCAGGGCGATTTCTTCCATTTGCTCTTTGCTCAACTGCTCGGTGTAGTTAAAGTCGAAGCGCAGGTAGCCCGGACGGTTAAGGGAGCCTGCCTGCACGGCAGTGGGTCCCAGCACCTGCCGCAGGGCTGCGTGAATGAGGTGGGTGGCCGAGTGCGCCTGGGTCGCACCGTGGCGCCACTTCTCATCTACGGAAGCCTCAACAGACATGCCAAGATCGAGCCCACCGGCGGTAACGGAAGCCTTGTGTACCCACAGCTTCTTGCCAATCTTCTGGACGTCATTGACCTCCAGAAGGGATTCGCCCGCAGAAATGCGGCCGCGGTCAGCCATCTGTCCGCCGGACTCAGCGTAGAGCGGCGAGTGGTCCAAAATAACCTCAACCTCATCGCCCTCGTGCACCTCGTTGACCTTCTGGCCATCTTTGACCAGGCCGATGACGTTCGCCCCCGAGACCAGTTCCTCATAACCGGTGAATACGGTGGGATTATTATCCACCCAGTCGCGGTACAAGGAGAGGTCGGTGTGGCCGTGCTTCTTGGCTTGGTTATCGGCCTTGGCGCGGCGGCGCTGCTCGCCCATGGCGGCATTAAAGCCTTCCATGTCCACGTCAAGGCCGGCTTCCTGCGCCATTTCCAGGGTGAGGTCAATGGGGAACCCATAGGTATCGTGCAGCTCAAAAGCCTTATCACCGGAAAGCACCTTTTGGGTCTTCGCGCGGTGGGTAGTGCGCAGGTCATCCACGGCTTCATCGAAAAGCTTGGTGCCAGATTCCAGCGTCTTCAAAAACGCCTTTTCCTCATTGATGGCCACGCGGAGGATGCGCTCGCGGTTATCCGCAATCTCAGGATAAGACGGGGTCATGGTATCCATGACCGTATTCATGAAGCGCTCCATGGTGGCGCCCTCGGCGCCGAGCAGCTTTGCGGAGCGAATGATGCGGCGCAACAGGCGGCGCAAGATATAGCCCCTGCCCTCATTACCTGGGGTAACGCCATCCAAGATGAGCATCATGCCGGTGCGCGAGTGGTCAGCCACCACGCGGAAGCGGATATTATCCTGCTGCGTTGCCTTCTCGCCGTAGGTGGCGCCGGTAAGCTCCTCAGCAACGTCAATAACCGGGCGGAGAAGGTCGGTTTCGTAGACGTTGTCTACTCCCTGCAACAGGCAAGCGACGCGCTCGATGCCCAAGCCGGTATCGATGTTTTTCTTCGGCAGTTCGCCGACGATCTCAAAATCGCCCTTTCCGGTTCCCTCGCCGCGCTCATTTTGCATGAACACGAGGTTCCAGATCTCCATATAGCGGTTATCGTCCGCAATCGGGCCGCCGTCCTTGCCGTATTCGGGCCCGCGATCGTAATAGATTTCCGAGCAGGGCCCACACGGACCCGGCACGCCCATGGACCAGTAGTTATCTTCCATGCCAAGGCGCTGGATGCGCTCTTCTGGCACGCCGATCTTATCGCGCCAGATTTCCGCTGCCTCATCGTCATCGAGGTACACGGTGACCCACAGGCGCTCCGGGTCAAGGCCAAACCCGCCGTCGGCTACGTCTTTGGTCAACAGGTTCCATGCATTGGAAATGGCGCCTTCCTTGAAGTACTGGCCAAAGGAGAAGTTACCCGCCATTTGGAAGAAGGTGTTGTGGCGGGTGGTAATGCCAACTTCCTCAATATCCAAGGTGCGCACGCACTTTTGGATAGAGGTGGCAAGCCCTTGAGAAAATGGTGGGGTCTGCTGGCCCAAGAAATAAGGCTTGAAGGGCACCATGCCCGCGTTAACGAAAAGCAGGTTAGGGTCATCCAGGATCAAAGAGGCGCTGGGGACAACCTCGTGACCAGAATTGACGAAGTGCTGGGTAAACCGTTCCCGGATCTCATGAGTCTTCACGAGCAATAATCCTAACTGTCTAAGCTTTTATCTTCCATCAAGAAGCTTTCTAACCCATCCAACTTTACCTACTGGTGGGCAGGCCTTGCCCATCGGTGGGGCCAAAACCAGCCGAGCAGGCTCGCACTCAGCGGCGCTTGCCGCGAAGTATCCTGCGCAAACGGCCAATATAGTCAAAGATTCGTTTTTCAGCGCCGTGCTCGGTGGGCTCATAATATACGGTGCCCTCGAGCTCATCGGGCAGGTATTGTTGCTCCACTACCCCGCGCGGATCATCGTGGGGATAGGAATACCCCGTCGCATTTCCCAGCCGTTTTGCGCCCTCATAGTGCCCATCGCGCAGGTGCGGCGGCACGTGGCCGACCTTGCCGGCGGCGACATCGGCTTGTGCCTTAGTAATGGCAGCGATTACGGACGGCGATTTCGGCGCCGTCGCCAAGTGAATCGTTGCCTGCGCCAGCGGGATGCGCGCTTCAGGCAAGCCGATTAGTTGTGCCGCCTCTGCGGCCGCGACTGCGACTTGCAAGGCCGTGGGATCAGCCATGCCAATATCCTCTGAGGCGTGAACCATCAGACGGCGGGCAATAAACCGCGGATCCTCGCCAGCCTCAACCATGCGCGCTAAATAGTGCAGCGCGGCATCGACATCAGAGCCGCGGATGGACTTGATGAAAGCGGATGTCACGTCGTAGTGCTGATCGCCGTCGCGGTCATAGCGCACCACCGCCCGATTCACGTTATCCGTAATCGTGGCCGCGGTGATCTCGCCGCCATCATCAACCGCTTCCGCGGCCGCTTCGAGGTAGGTCAGACTGCGCCGAGCGTCGCCCCCAGAGAGCACGACGAGCTGGTTTAAGGCCTCATCAGTAATGGTCAAGTCGCGCTCCCCTAGCCCCCGGTCGCTGTCTAGCGCGCGGCGCGCTACGCCCTTGAGATCCTCCTCGCTCAGCGAGTGCAGCTGCAGGAGGAGCGAGCGGGACAGCAACGGCGAGACGACCGAGAAGGATGGGTTTTCGGTCGTCGCTGCAACGAGCAGGACCGTCCGGTTTTCCACCGCTGCCAGCAAGGCGTCCTGCTGAGTTTTGGAGAAGCGGTGAACCTCATCGATAAAAAGCACCGTCCTCCGGCCGTGAATGAGTTCCTGCCGGGCATGGGTAATGACTTCGCGCACCTGCTTCACCCCTGAATCAAGGGCGGAGAGACCAACAAAGTTTTGGCCCATCTGGCTCGCGATGAGCGAAGCAATCGTCGTCTTGCCGGTCCCGGGCGGACCATACAAAATGACCGAGGCCTCACCGGAGCCTTCAACTAGGCGGCGCAGCGGCTTGCCCGGGGCAAGGAGGTGGGCTTGCCCCACAACCTCTTCTAGGGTCTGTGGGCGCATGCGGGCGGCCAAGGGCGAGCCGGAATGCGTGGCAAAGAGATTGGCCGTGGGAAAAGACGATGACGAGCCATCGCCTCCCATACTGCCACCGGCATTGGGAGAGGCGCCGAAGAGAGAATCCTGGCTCATGTGGTTTTAGCTCCCCAGAAAGGTGTAGTGATTATTCGTCGTGGACGCGGCGGGCAACAAGGTTGCCAAACTCCGCGATAGCCGTACACGGTGCGGTTCCGCACTGGGCGGCGTAGCGCGCGAGCGCGTCAAAGGTTTCATAGAGGTCTTGGCGTACCAATAGCTCGTCCTCGTTAAAAGGTCCGCTATCTGGCGGGCGCAAGATCGAGCGCTGCGGGTCGTGAACAATCTCTGCGTCCCCGCTAGCAAGGGCAACCAATCCCTCAATTCCCCCAGCGTGCATGGTAGTCACGCTAGACAGGGCCCAACCAATGAGGGAGGCGACGATAAGGCCGTGTAGCTCTTCTTCATCGGCAAAGCGCGGCCATACCTCAGATACTTCGCGCGACCATGCCGCGAGGAATGTATCCGCTTCCTTATCCGTGATTGGTTTAGAGAATAGGAACTGTGGGAAGCCCGCGATAACGCAGGCGACGTCAAAGCCCACGTTCCTAAACCCCGCCCATTCATAGTCCAAGAAGTGCAGGCGCTTAGAAACGATGATGTTATCCGGCGAGAGATCGAAGGGAGTAAAGGCCCTATCCTTGCCGGAGGCGAGGGATTCGGCGGCTTGATCGGCCAAGCTGCGAAAACTCTCTGGGGCCTTGAGCCCTGCCTCATCAAGCAGGTTCAGCCCGATACCAATGGAGCGATACAAGGACTGATCGCGCACGGATTGGTGATCGGCGTATTCCGGGTTATGCCGCAAGGTGCGATTCAGCAAGGTTTCAAAATCCTGCTCATGATCTGCGGTTCCTACGTGAATATGCCCCAATGCTGTGCCCAATGAACGCAGGATCCGAATGCGATCCTCATCGGAAGATTCCAAAAGCACGTCCGCGAGCGTTTCGGCCTCGCCCAAATCCGTCAATACGATGATGCGACGGTCTAAATCGTGCGCGAGCAGCACCGGCCCTGGGCGCACGTCTTCTGCTAAAGCGGTGGTAAATTGGTAGGCCACGACCTCGCGCAGCATCGCTGCGTCATCAACACCATAGCCGGTTACTGGATTGTATTTGATAACCACAGAGCGATGCGGCAAAAAGGCGCTAGGGGCAACTTTCGCGCGCAGCACTAAGGCATTGCCGGATCCGCCTAAATCCTCAATATCCGACATTTCTGGCGTGCCACCAAAGCGGCGCGACAACATTTCCGATGCGGCACTGATGACCTCATCGGCCGAAAGCACTGTCTGTGTATCAACCATAGTTCTATCCAGTATGCCCTCCACCACAAAGCGGGGGCCACACCCTCACCGCACAAATCTCTCATGCGGCGAGGGCGCGCGCCCCGCTTGACCTAAAAATGGTGTCGTGAAAGCGAGCCTAAGAACTAGTTCTCCTGCTCTGATTTCGCGGCCTTAGCCTCTTCGCCGTTCTTTTTCTTCTCCGGCTTGAAGTCCACGCCGGTTTCCTTGCGCTGTGCGGCAGGGATGGGTGCGGGGGCATCGGTAAGCGGATCCACGCCGCCACCGGACTTCGGGAAGGCAATGACGTCACGGATGGAGTCAAAGCCGCCCAAGAGGGATACGATGCGGTCCCAGCCAAAGGCGATGCCGCCGTGTGGCGGTGCGCCGTAGGAGAAGGCATCGAGCAAGAAGCCGAACTTCTCTTGTGCTTCCTCATCTCCAATGCCCATGACCTCGAAGACGCGCTTTTGCACATCTTCTTGGTGGATACGGATGGAACCGCCGCCGATCTCGTTGCCGTTGCAGACGATGTCGTAGGCGTACGCCGTGGCCTCGCCCGGGTTCTCATCGAAGGAATCGATCCACTCCGGCTTCGGCGAGGTGAAGGCGTGGTGCACCGCGGTCCACTTGGAGTGGCCCAAAGCCACGTCGCCGGAAGCGGTGGCATCGGCAGAAGGCTCGAAAAGCGGGGCGTCAACGACCCAAGTAAAGGCCCAGTCGCCTTCCTTGATGAGGTCGAGCTTCTTGGCAATTTCACCGCGGGCTGCACCCAACAGCGCGCGGGAAGACTTGGTGTCGCCGGCGGCGAAGAAAATAGCGTCACCGGGCTTTGCGCCCACGTGCTCGGCGATGCCCTCGCGCTCCGCGTCGGTAATGTTCTTGGCCACTGGCCCACCCAGGGTGCCGTCCTCTGCGACGGTGATGTAGGCGAGACCCTTGGCGCCGCGCTGCTTAGCCCAATCCTGCCATGCATCGAACTGGCGGCGCGGCTGCGAAGCACCGCCGTCCATGACTACGGCACCGACGTATTCGTTCTGGAAGACGCGGAAGGTGGTGTCCTTGAAGAACTCCGTGCACTCGACGATCTTGATATCAAAGCGCAGGTCCGGTTTATCGGAGCCGTAGTACTTCATGGCATCGGCATAGGTCATGCGCGGGATTGGGGTCGGAATGTCGTAGCCGATGAGCTTCCACAGCTCTTTGACGATCTCCTCACCAAGCGCGATGACATCGTCTTGATCCACGAAGGACATCTCCACGTCCAGCTGGGTAAATTCCGGCTGGCGGTCTGCGCGGAAGTCCTCATCGCGGTAGCACCGTGCAATCTGGTAGTAGCGCTCCATGCCGGCCACCATCAGCAGCTGCTTGAATAGCTGCGGCGACTGCGGCAGCGCGTACCAAGAACCCGGCTTCAGGCGGGCAGGGACCAAAAAGTCGCGCGCACCCTCTGGGGTGGAGCGGGTCAAGGTAGGGGTTTCGATTTCAGCGAAGTCGTGCTTATCCAGCACGTTCCGGGCCGCGCGGTTGGCAGCAGAGCGCAGGCGCAATGCCTTTGCCTGGCGCTCGCGGCGCAGATCCAAGTAGCGGTACTTCAGGCGGGTCTCCTCGCCTACCTCGCCAGAGGCGGAGGGATCATCTACCTGGAAGGGCAGCGCTGCGGATTTGTTGAGCACCTCCAGGTCGGTCACGTTGACCTCGATCTCTCCGGAAGGCAGGTTCGGGTTTTCGGAGCCTTCTGGGCGCGGCTCCACCACGCCGGTTACCTTGACACAGTATTCCGAACGCAGGTCGTGGGCGCGCTCTGCGACATCGGATTCGCGGAAGACTACCTGGGCAATACCGGAACGATCGCGCAGGTCAATGAAGATGACGCCGCCGTGGTCACGGCGACGAGACACCCAACCGGTTAGGGTTACGGTCTCTTTTGCCAGTTCTTTGCGGAGCTCACCGGCCAAATGGGTACGCAGCACTATAATTCAATCCCTTCTAAAATGGAGTTACTTGCGGGTCCAGCCACGCGTAAACAGCGCGCGCCCAACCAAGCACAAGACTAGGAACTTGGCCAATTCTACATCCCACCGCTACTTCCGCTCCTATTAAGCCCAATTAATCCACAGCACACGGTCACGAGCCCAGTGCCACTGCCCGCCCCCGGAAAGGGAGTGCCCGCTGCGCACTGACGACGCTGAAAAGGTGTGGCACTATTTAGTCATGACATTTAAATCTGGTGCCGATTTTGATGGCCAGCGCGCAACCTCCGGCGGTGGCGGTGGCCTCGCAATAAGCGGCGGCGTCGGCTCCGTCGTACTGGTAGGGCTCTACCTCTTATTGGGAGGAAATCCCTCCGATATTGGCGCGCTCCTGGGCAATGAACAGTCACAATCCAGCACCCAATCTGGCACCGATGATTCTGCCTTCGATCACTGCCAAACGGCAGAGGACGGCAATAAATACGATGACTGCCGGGTGATGTTTACCGCCATGAGCGTGGATAACGTGTGGACCGCCGAGCTGCCAGAGCAAGCCGGCATTGAATACACCAACCCTGGCCGGGTGATTTTTAATGGCTCCACCAATTCCGGTTGCGGCACCGCATCTTCAGCCACCGGGCCGTTTTATTGCCCCGCCGATCAATCGGCATACTTCGACACCACGTTTTTTGATTCGCTGAGCAACTACGGTGCACACAATGCCCCGTTCGCGCAAATGTACATTGTCGCCCACGAGTTTGGCCACCACATTCAGCAGCTTGAGGGCACGCTGCAGCTTTCTGACTATAACGACCCCGGCGCGGATTCCAATGCGGTAAAGATCGAGCTCCAGGCAGATTGCTACGCAGGTATTTGGGCTTCTCACGCGGATAAGGGCGAGGATGCTCTGCTTGAGCCGATTTCCCAACAGCAAGTTGCGGATGCGGTCACTGCGGCGCAGGCTGTGGGTGACGATAATATCCAGCGCCGTTCCACCGGGCAGGTCCAGCCCGATGCGTGGACGCACGGGTCTTCTGAGCAACGCCAGCAGGCGTTCCTTGCTGGTTATAATTCTGGCCGGATGGCTGAGTGTGACACCTTGGGGCGCGGGGTCTACCGCTAATTCCCCTTTTCCGCTTTACCCAATTGGGAACAATCTCCCCTCCTGCGTTGTTGACATGTCACGTACAATGATTATAAGCAGGAATTAAGGGTAGAAAGGGATATCATGCAATTCGGCATCTTTACGGTCGGAGACGTAACCACCGATCCAACGACGGGCGAAACCCCGTCTGAGGCGGAGCGAATCCGCAATATTACGCAAATCGCGCTCAAGGCAGAAGAAGTGGGTCTCGATGTCTTCGCCACCGGCGAGCACCACAATCCGCCCTTCGTTCCGTCTTCTCCGACGACCCACCTAGCCTACATCGCAGCGCAGACCGAGCGCTTGCAGCTTTCTACCTCCACGACGCTAATTACCACCAATGACCCGGTAAAGATCGCGGAAGATTACGCCTTTTTGCAGCACCTCTCTGGCGGCCGCGTGGACCTGATGATGGGACGCGGCAACACTGGCCCCGTCTACCCGTGGTTTGGCAAAGATATCCGCCAAGGCATCCCGTTGGCCGTGGAAAATTACCACTTGCTGCGCCGCCTGTGGCGGGAGAATAGCGTCAACTGGGAGGGCAAATTCCGCACCCCATTGCAGGCGTTTACCTCTACCCCGGCTCCCCTTGATGGCGTCCCGCCGTTTGTATGGCACGGCTCCATTCGCTCGACGCAGATTGCAGAACAAGCCGCCTATTACGGCGACGGATTCTTCCACAATAATATTTTCTGGAATCAAGAACACACGGCCAAGATGGTCAGCATGTATCGGCGCCGCTTTGCCTCTTATGGCCACGGCCAGGCCGACCAAGCCATCGTGGGGCTCGGCGGCCAGGTATTCATTGGTGATACTGAAGAGGAAGCAAAGAAGTTTTTCCGCCCGTACTTCGATAACGCACCCGTGTACGGGCACGGTCCGAGCCTAGAAGAATTTACTGACTACACTCCGCTGACTGTGGGCACTGCGGAACAGGTTATTGAGCGCACCCTGAAATTTGCGGACTATGTAGGCGATTACCAACGCCAGCTTTTCCTCGTTGATCACGCGGGGCTGCCGCAAGAAGTGGTGCTCAAGCAGATAGAAATTCTTGGCACGCAAGTCGTCCCGGAACTCCGTCGGCGCTTTGAGCAGCGACGACCAGACCATGTACCCTCAGATCCACCGACGCATGCCACGCTCAAGCAGCACCCAGATTCCCCACACTTTCGCGTAAGCCCTGGAAAGGAGGACTAAACAATGCGATCTTTGGTTGTCCTCACGGCCGGGCTCTCGGAGCCTTCGTCTACCCGGCAATTAGCTGAGACTATTGCAGAAGCCACCGAAGCGAAGATTTCCGCACGCGGTGAAGGCGTGACCACCCACATCATTGAGGTGCGCACCCTTGCTTCTGAGTTGGCCACGGCCATGACCAATTGGGCGGCCCCGACGCCCCAATTAGATGAAGCAAAAGAGATGCTTTCTACGGCCGATGGCTTTATTGCCGTCACGCCTGCCTTCCAAGGCAGCTACTCCGGGCTGTTCAAGATGTTTTTTGATGTCTTGGATGCGCACGCCTTGGAGGAGCTGCCCACTATCGTGGCCGCTACGGGCGGTTCACCGCGCCACGCGCTCATCTTGGACTATGCGCTGCGCCCCCTATTGAATTACCTGCACGCCCACGTCGTTCCAACCGGAATTTTCCAGGCAACAGAAGATCTGGGCACCGCCGAGGGCGCGCGCATTCGCAGCCGCATCGAGCGCGCCGCCACGCAGCTTGCGGATCAGATGATCCGGCCCACGGATCGGGTTGCCGGGCTTGCCGATGCCCCCAAACCTGGTCCCCATTCCCGCCCTACTGGAATCGGAGCGGACGAGGAATTCCTGCCGTTTGAACAGATTTTGTCCCAATACGACGGAAAGCACTAGCGCCGCAATACCTATCGCATATTCTAAAATTGATACATGTCACATATTTCTCTACGCTTGAATTTTAGAATGTTCGACTCGGATCCCCGCGCCTGAGAAAATCTCTTTTTCATGCTCTTGGACTGTTAACTCTCTTGCAACGAAGAAAGGTTTCTTAAGGCTTTCACCATGACTATTAGCGTTACTGACATTTTCGCCATCGGCATCGGTCCATCCTCTTCGCACACGGTTGGACCGATGCGCGCCGCGAAGCAATTTCTAGAATCCCTCGATACCCACCCCGCCCGCGTATCTGCGGAACTGCGCGGTTCGCTGTCCGCCACCGGACGCGGCCACGCCTCTGACCGCGCCGTCATCCTAGGACTCGCCGGCTGGGAGCCGCTGACCGTTCCTATCGATGCCGAGCCGCAAGCCGGCGGCACAATCCCCAGCGAAGGCACCATTTCTGGCCCTTCTGGCAGCGTCGACTACGAAATCACCTTTGACAACGAGCCACTGCCCCAGCACCCCAATGGCATGATCTTCCAGGCCTGGGATGCAGATGGCAATATCCTTGCTGAAGATGAACAGTACTTCTCCGTCGGCGGCGGCTTCATCCTCTCCCGCAAAGAGCTCGATGCAGAGGTCGCCGATAGCCACGAAGTGCCCGCCGGCGTTGCCGCAGCAACCGTAGAAGACACCGTGCCATATGAGTTCACCACCGGCGAAGAACTGCTCAACCTCTGCGAGGCCAACGACAAAGATATTTGGGAAATTGTCCTCGCCAATGAGGAAGTACTTCACAAGGACGAAGGCGGCGCGGATTTTGTCCTGCGCCATTTGGACCTCGTATGGGACATCATGCGCGAATGCGTGACCGATGGTATTTCCACCAAGGGCATCTTGCCCGGTGGCCTCCGGGTACCGCGGCGCGCCCCCAAGATGTATGCGCAGCTGCTCGAGCAGAAAAATGACCCACACTCTGGCTTTTCCGCCATGGAATGGGTCAATCTCTTCGCCTTAGCGGTCAACGAGCAAAACGCCGCGGGCGGCCGCGTTATTACCGCGCCCACCAACGGCGCCTGCGGCATCATTCCCGCAGTCTTGCACTATGCGCGCGACTTCCATGGTGGCTTCTGCCGCGAATCCGCACGCCGTTACCTGCTCACCGCAGGCGCAATCGGCATGATCATCAAACAGAACGCCTCCATTTCCGGCGCCGAAGTGGGATGCCAGGGCGAAGTCGGCTCCGCCTCATCCATGTCCGCTGCGGGAATGGCAGCGCTCCTCGGCGCGACCCCAGCCCAGGTAGAAAATGCGGCAGAGATCGCCCTTGAGCACAACCTCGGCCTTACCTGTGACCCGGTCGGCGGCTTAGTGCAAATCCCCTGTATTGAGCGCAATGCCATCGGCGCAGTGAAATCCATTAACGCCGCCCGCATGGCTATGATGGGCGAAGGCACCCACCACGTCACCCTGGATAACGCCGTGCAAACCATGGCAGATACGGGCCGCGATATGCTCTCCAAGTACAAGGAGACCTCCCTCGGCGGCTTGGCTAAGACGATGGGCTTTAGCGTTTCCCAGGTGGAGTGCTAATCAGTTAAAAACACACAAAAGGGGGGCACCGAATTTACTCGGTGCCCCCCTTTTTTACTCCTGCGTTTAGCTTTCTAGATCCCGTCCTAAAATGGCAACCAGCTGCGATAGCTCAACATCGCGTTGCTCGTGGGCCGCCAAGTCCTTCACCGCAACGGTACCGTTTTCTAGTTCTTGATCTCCCAGGACCAGAGCAAAGCGCGCGCCCGCGCGGTCAGCGCCCTTCATCGCGCCCTTGAGGCCGCGATCACCAAAGGACATATCCGCCGCGATTCTCGCCTTGCGCAGGTCATTGATGATGCCAGTCATGCGGCGCTTGGCCGCTGTACCCAAGGCAATGCCATAGACATCCACGCGGGAATCACTGCCTTCTAAGGTGATTCCCTCCGCTTCTAGGGCGAGGATGGCGCGGTCAACGCCGAGGCCATAGCCGATGCCCGAGAGATCTTGCCCGCCAAGCTGCGCCATCAGGCCGTCGTAGCGGCCGCCGCCGCCAATACCGGATTGCGCACCCAGGCCATCGTGGACGAATTCAAAGCAAGTCTTGGTGTAGTAGTCCAAGCCGCGCACCATACGGGGGTTGATTTCGTATGCCACGCCCATATCCTCCAGCATGCCGGTTACGGTCTCAAAGTGCTCGCGGCACTCGGCATCGAGGTAATCGAGCATCAAGGGGGCATCGGCAAGCTGCTCCTGCATATCCGGGCGCTTATCGTCCAAAACGCGCAAAGGATTGATCTCCGCGCGGCGGCGGGTCTCCTCATCAAGGTCCAGCTTGAACAGGAATTCCTGCAGCTTTTCGCGGTAGGCGGGCCGACAATTCCGGTCACCCAAGCTGGTCAATTCCAAGCGGAAGCCGCTAAGCCCTAAGGCCCTGTAGGAACGATCCGCCAGGGCGATGACCTCAGCATCAAGTGCTGGATCGTCAACGCCAATGGCTTCCACGCCAACCTGCTGAAGCTGGCGGTAGCGCCCCGCCTGCGGGCGCTCATAGCGGAAGAACGGCCCACTGTAGTTCAGCTTTACCGGCAGCTGACCGCGATCCAAATTATGTTGGATGACCGAGCGCATAACGCCCGCAGTTCCCTCCGGGCGCAAGGTCACAGAGCGATCGCCGCGATCTGCAAAGGTGTACATCTCTTTGGAGACCACGTCGGTAGATTCGCCCACGCCGCGGGCAAAAAGCGCGGTATCTTCAAAAATGGGCAATTCAATGTGCTGAAAGCCGGAAAGATGCGCCTGTTCCACCATGGTCTGGCGGACCTTATAAAAAGTCGCAGACTCTGGTGGGTAATAATCTGGCACACCCTTCGGTGCGGACAGTGCCTGGAACCGCTTCTCTTCACTCATGGTCACTAGAGTACCCCATGGGATTTTCGCAGGAATGGGTTGGTCGCCCTCTCCTGACGCATGGTCGAGGTTGGGCCGTGGCCGGGAAGAATGTCCAGCTCATCGTCTAAATCCCACACCGGGCCCGCCAATGAATCAAGCATGGCCTGTGGATTAGAATCCGGAAGATCGACGCGCCCCATTCCCCCGGCAAAAAGTACATCACCGGTAAGGGCAAAAGTATCCGAAATGATCAATACGCACCCCGGCGAATGCCCAGGGGCGTGTTGGAGGGTAAATGTATTCCCGATTAGCTCCAGTTCTTCCCCACCGTGGAGTTCGCGGAGATCGGCAATGGGTACCATGCTCGAGGCTTGGAATAGCTCCTGCACCTGGGCAGAGACGCCCTCCCCAGAATCCAACATGAACCTATCTGCGGGATGAATATAAACGGGGATATCGAGCTTTTGTGCCAAGTCCCCAGCCTCGCGGGTGTGGTCAATGTGCCCGTGCGTGAGCACGATGGCTTCATAGTCATAGTCGTAAGATAGAACCTGTGACATGGAATCCATGCCCGGATCCACGATGAAAGCGCGCTTTCCCTCCGCCACGATATAGGTATTTGTGCGAAATGTGCCTGCAGTAAATCCTTGAACGTCCATGGCTCAAGTCTAACGAGAACCGACCCTTGAGCACCCCGCACGCATCAGCCTTCTTGATCCAAGGCCGCGCAAGCATGCAAAAAGCACCCAGCCTTCGTGCCCTCAACCACGGTGGGTTATGGGGAAAGGCTGGGTGCTGGATTTAAAGATCCTGCCAGCTTAAAGCTTTATTGCAGGGCTGCAAGAGCCTTGTCGTAGTCCGGCTCAGTGGTTACCTCCGGCACCAACTCGTTGTAAATGACCTTGTGGTCAGCGTCGGTGACTACAACGGAGCGTGCCAATAGGCCCTTGAGTGGGGAGCCTTGCAAGGTCACGCCGAACTTCTCGCCAAAATCGGAGCGGAAATCGGAAGCGGTGTCCACATTTTCAATGCCCTCTGCGGCGCAGAAACGATCCAGCGCGAAGGGAAGGTCGCGGGAGACAGACAAGACAACGGTGTTGTCTAGGCCCGCGGCCTTCTCGTTAAAGGTGCGCAGCTGCTGCTGGCACACGCCGGTATCGATGGAAGGGAAAATCGAGATAACGAGGCGCTTGCCCTCGAAATCCTTATTGGTGACCTCAGAAAGGTCGGTGCCAACGAGGGTGAACTCTGGGATGGACTCCCCTACTGCGGGAAGTTCACCAGCGGTTTGGGTAGGTTCGTCAGAAAATTTAACTTCAGCCATGGCCCCGAGCGTACTGATACTTTTGCTTCCCCGCTATAGCTCACCGCTTTTTGCTGATGCCAATCCCCGAGCCAAGTCAGCCCCACGTCCGCAAAGCCGCTAAAATCGTCCTAGTTGAGATACGTCACCGATAATCGCTAGAAAGGTTGTCCCACGGTGCCAGATAATAAAAAGCGCGGAGAAGACGCGATGCACAAGCTCGACCGCGAGCTAAAGTCCCGTGACCGCAAACAAAAGACTCGTCCTTTTGGTGTCGCCGTAGCCTCGCTCGTCGTCATCCTCGGCATTGCCGGAGGAATTTACTTCCTCTCCACCCGCGATGGCTCTGAGGGCGAAATCCAGGCGGAAGATACCTCGGAAGCACAGACCACGCAGGAAGCCCCCAAGGCAGAGCCCTTGAGCGGCAAGCGCGCGGAAGCCCTGCCGGCAACCGTCCAGTGCGAGTACAAGGACAATGGGCAGGATGGCCACGGTGCCAAGAAGCCCGACGGCAAGGATATTTCCACCGAGGGCACTGTCACCGTGTCCTTCGATACCACCCAGGGCCCGATCGAGATGAACCTAGACCGTGCCACCGCGCCTTGTACCACCCACGCCATTTCGGAACTGGCTGACTCCGGCTTCTACGATGACACCGTCTGCCACCGCATGACCTCTGGTGGCTTGAATGTGCTCCAGTGCGGCGATCCCACCGGTTCCGGTACCGGCGGCCCAGGCTTCAGCTTTGCGAATGAGTACCCCACCGATGAAACTGATGACGAGGACTTGCAGAACCCAGTTGTCTACCCCCGCGGTTCCGTCGCTATGGCCAATAGCGGCCCGGACACCAACGGCTCCCAGTTCTTCCTTAACTACGATGACTCGGAGTTGCCTCCTAACTACACCTACTTTGGCACCATCACCGAAGATGGCCTCAAGACCCTAGACAAGATTGCCGAGGCCGGCGTAGACACCGGCGAGCAGGGCGGTCTCCCAGGCGGCCAAGAAGACGGCAAGCCTGCAGAAGAGGTAAAGATCAAAAAGGCTACGGTAAAGGCCTAGTCTGCGGCACCGGCGCTTGCCGACGCCTCCCCCATTCCCCCTACATTTGCCTCACCCCAGCGCAATGCACGAACTAAATCGTGGCGTGGCGCTGGGGCATTTTCATATCCGATGCTTTGCCTTGACCAACCTCCTACCTGCACGTAACTCCAGAAAGCACATCCTTCCCATTCACACCATCTGCATTAATCACCCCCTCAAAACACCCCCATTCCTTATTGATAATGTTTTTTATTAAAATCAGCTTGGGGTAATTCGGACAGCTACGAAGCCGTCTAATATCTAAACATTTGAACACCACAAGCTTGATAGGAAACACAATGAAGCTTATCTCCCGCGAGGCCTTCCTCGCCGGCGCAACCGCCCTATCCGTTACTCTCGCTGGCACCACCGTGGCCACTGCCGCAGAGAATGCGGATACCGCCGCTCAGGTCTCATCTGCCACCTCCACCGGCACTCCTAGCCAGAAGATTGATTCGGATGCAAACAAGCAAAACGACGCCAAGAAAACGCAAGACTTGTCTTCCAAGGACGCGAATCCTGAGTCCGTCAAGGCCTGGATCGAAGTTATTACTGCTGCTGTCAGTGCACTGGGTACTCTCTTCGCTTTCGCCAATAAGTACATCAACATCGATGACCTTCTAAAGAACTTCAAACTTCCTTTCTAAACGCTAACGCGCCTTGAAAGTGCTTAACCGCCGTGCTCTTATTGAACTGCACGGCGGTTCTACGAAAGGTAGTTCTGAAGTTCTCCCCCCTCTATCAAATCTTTAAGACTCTTTGGCCTGTTTGATATACCCAGAGCCAACGAGGTCATTAAAGATATCTGGGTCTATGTCCTGACCATTCTTGATGACAGATATGTGCCCGGTGGGCTCTAAAACCATAATCTGAACGTCTTCCATGCGGGCTAAACCAGCCTTTCGCACAGCGGAATACACGTCAGAGCGAGTGATGTGAGACACGGTGAGATTATCGTCAATCATCTCGCCCTGAAAGACGATGAGAACAGGGCGGCGATCCAAAAATCGCGTCCACTTCACCACCTTGCGGATGGTGCCGAATGCAGCTTCCAGGGCCATCAGCGTGGTCAGCCCGATAACACCCGCCGCTAATGTGGGTGGAACACCAATGATCACTCGCCCGGCAACGGCACCGAACATAATGATGATGATCGCGTCAGAGGCCGTCATAGAGGTCAACACGCGAGAACCAAAAAGCTTTACCAAGACCATAAAGGCAAGATAGATGCCTAATGTAGACAACATGACAACAGGAACTCGATGTAGCTCGATTCCTAGTTGAAAAGTAGCCTCGCGTAAAAACCGTTCAAAGATATCCACGGCTTTTGAGGTTACTAGGATGCAAGACACAGCACAGAAAAATAAGCGCTTTTCCCCCTTTAAGCGAGGAAAAGCGCTTTTCGCGTATCCGCAGGAATTGGATCCCTAATTAGATGTGAAAAGTCTTGCGCAGGTCATCAAAGATGGCCCGCAGTGGTGCCGGCAGCACCTGGGGATTTAAACCAATAAAGGCGATTCCTGCCGCTAGTGCCGCCACGATGGCAAGGGCTGCGCCGCCAAAGGAAGAGCCTTGCGGTATCTTCGGGGCACCATTGGCGTCACCCAATTCCACGGGCAGGATTGCTTGCGTGCCAGCATCGGTGGTGATTTCTAGGTTCTGAGAGCCAGTTAGGCCTTCTGGAACGGTAAGCGTCACTTGCGCACGTCCGCGCTCGCCAAATTGGTCATCGCCTTCCTGCTTGGAGTTGTCGATATCGGCAGATACTTCCTCATCCCCCAACTTCACCGTGACGGTCTTAGCCATTGGCTCGCCCTCACTGGTGTAATTCAAGCTGGACAGTTCGACGGTGATTTCTTTGCCCGGGACAATAGCGCCATCGATGTGGGCGCCAATTTGGCCCTGTCCCTTGCGGACCTCGGACTCACCGGACGCAATGTAGTCGATCATGGCTTGGGCGTCCATGTATCCCACATCGTTCTTGTCCTTGATGGAGCCTGCTTCAAAGTAACCATCGCCGCCCTTTTCGCTGTCGCTGGAAGCAAGGAAGGAAGAAAGCGCGATGGAATAGTCCTTATTCGGATCGAGGGGCTCGCCATTAACAGTCACCGCCTTGACGCGCTGGCCGTGAGATGCTTTTTGGTCATAGACCACCTGGACATTATTGGACAGCCCCATGGCTAGACGCGGCCTACTACCCTCCTGCCACTGGTTTTCTAGTGCGGTGATGAAGTCCTTGCCGGAGACCTTCGCGGTAATAACAGAGTTACCAAACGGCTGGACCTCAAAGATGTCCTTGTACGTTACATCGCCACCCTGCAAATCGGCGCGCACTCCACCGGCATTCATTACGCCAAGGTCGATGTCCTCACCCACCTGCTTGCTCATGGCATAACGCTGCCCTTCCGCGATGAAGTTATTCAGGGTGGACTCGACACCGCGGTTGGAGCCTGGCTTTTGCCCCTCATCGGAACCGCGGAACAAGTCGGTTTCGACTGTGCCAGCGCTCTTCGAGCCTTCTACCTCGGCTTCATCCTTTGCCTTCTTAACGATGCCCGCAATCTCAGCATCCGGCTCTACCTGCGCCGCAGCAGTCGCGTCGTACTGCTTGAGCTCAATGCTTTTTACCTTGCCCGCGGCCTTGTCGTAGGTAATATCGGCATCGTTAAGCAGCTTGCCATACTCGTAGCCTTGCGCCCACTGCAGTGGCAGCGCGCCGTCGCGTTCAACCGTTCCCTGGGTGGTCTGGTGGGTATCGCCGCCAAAGAGGATATCGACGTCCTTATTAAAGCCCTTTGCGTATTCTTCCGCATCCTCGTGGAAAAGGGAAACCACGACATCTGCCTCGCCGCTTTCCTTCAAGCGAGTGGCTTCTTTGTTCGTTGCCTCGACAGGATCGGTAAAGGTAACGCCCGGAATCTTTGCCGCGGATACCTTGAACTTGGTGTTTTGGGTGACGGTGCCGACGTAGCCGACCTTCACGCCATCGATTTCTTCCACATGAGAGGCATCCAAAAGCGGCTTGCCGTCTTTTAATACATTGGCGCCGAGGATGGGATAGTCAGAAGCGGGCTGGATACGATCCGTTAGGTCCTCGGTGCCCTTGTCGAATTCGTGGTTGCCCACCGCGGTGACCTTCATACCCATGGCATTGAGGGCCTCTAAGGTGTACTTGTCATCCGAGATGGCCGAGACGAATGCAGAACCGCCCACGTTATCGCCCGAAGAGGTGAGGTTGAACTCCTGGCCTTCGTTGACCTGCTTGATAAGCGATTGCAGGCGAGCCACGCCAATCTCATCGCCCGCCTTAGCAGGGTCGCTCAGACCATCTTCCAGGTGACCGTGCAAGTCAGTGATATTGGTAACCGAGATGGTGGTCATGTTCTCCTGCGCTAGGGCCTGCGTGCCGAAGAGAGCGACGGCGGTGACGGTGGTGGCGGCCACCAACTGGCCGATGCGGCGGAACTGCATAATTACTCCTGTGTCGTAGAAAGTATTCAGATAATTTATATCGCTTTCTTAACCAACTCGCAGAAAGCACACCACCCGTGAACTGGTCTTTTACCTCTCCTCCGCCCAGAATTCACACAATCGTCACCTGCCCGTAGCCCGCGCGTTGCTCTACCAAGCAACCGCGCAGGGAGGTAGCCAGGCAGTCAAACGGTTACGCGGTCACGCGGTAGACGTCAAAGACGCCCTCGGTATTGCGCAGCGTCGTCATCAACGAACCCAGCTGTTTGGTATCCGAGACTGAAAAGGTGAATCGCATCGTGGCAATTTGGTCCTCGCCGCGGTTCGAATTCATGGTCAACACATTAATGTTCTGGTCACTGAGTACCCGCGTTAGCTCAGACAGCAAGCCCTGACGGTCCAATGCCTCAAGCTGCAGCGTGGCAGAAAAGGCGCCGGTAGAAGAGGTACCAGAGGACCATTCGACCTTCAACATGCGTTCCGGTTCGGATTTGAGCTTTTCCGCGTTGGCGCAGTCCGCACGGTGCACGGATACTCCCCCACCGCGGGTGACGAAACCGAAAATAGCGTCCCCGGGCACCGGCTGGCAGCACTTCGCAAGCTTGGCCATGACATCGGGGCTTCCCTCCACCAAGATGCCCGTGCCGGAGGCGGAGTCCTTAGTATGCTGCGCGCGAGAATGCTCGAGCTCCGACAGCGGGGTTCGAGAAGCCAGCGCATCCACGGCATCATCGCGATCGCCGAACATGGCGACCAATTGGTTGGCCACGTGTTGTGCGGAAACATGTCCTGCGCCGATGGCAGTATACAGGGCATCGACATCAGAATAGTGCAGCTGTTCTGCCACCTGCTTCATGGAGCTGGCGGTAAACAGGCGGTGCATCGGCAAGCCGCCGCGCTGCACCTCAGTGGCCAAGGCATCGCGCCCGGCTTCAAGGTGCTCCTCCCGCCTTTCCTTGGCAAACCACTGGCGGACCTTTGCCTTGGCACGCGGGGAGACCAAGAATTCCTGCCAATCGCGCGACGGGCCGGCGTTAGGATCCTTGGAGGTAAAGATTTCTACCTTGTCGCCAGATTTCAGCGGCGATTCTAGCGCCACCAATTTGCCGTTGACCTTGGCACCAATGCAGCGGTGCCCGACCTCCGTATGCACGGCATAGGCAAAATCCACCGGAGTGGAACCCGCCGGCAGATCCACCACATCGCCCTTCGGGGTAAAGGCGAAGATCTGGCGCGCCGTCAGGTCATAGCGCAGGGAATCGAGAAACTCATTGGGGTCAGCCGCTTCTTTCTGCCAGTCCAGCAGCTGGCGCATCCAAGCCATCTGGTCCACCTCTTCTTGGTGCCCAGAATTCTTTCCCTTCGTTTCCTTATAGCGCCAGTGCGCGGCGACGCCGAATTCGGCGTTGTAGTGCATCTCGTGCGTGCGAACCTGCACTTCCAGGGTCGCTCCGCCGTCCGCGAGCACCGTCGTATGCAAAGACTGGTAGACGCCGAAGCGCGGGGAGGAAATATAATCCTTAAAACGCCCCGGCAGAGCCTGGTAGATGGAGTGCACGACGCCAATGGCGGCGTAACAGCTATTGCTGTCATCCACCAGCACGCGAATGCCCACCAAGTCGAAGATCTCCGCGAACTCGCGGCCGCGGACGACCATCTTTTGATAGATAGACCAGTAATGCTTCGGCCGGCCCATTACTTCGGCCTCGATGCCATTTTCCTTTAAGGCGGCACTCACTTGGTTGATGATTTCCTTCAGGGCGCGGTCGCGCGAGGGCGCGCGCTCTGCCACCATGCGCACGATTTCGTCGTACTTTTTGGGATAGAGGATGGCAAAAGACAAATCCTCTAGTTCCCATTTCACGCTCGCCATGCCCAACCGGTGGGCCAAGGGGGCAATGACTTCTAGCGTTTGGCGCGCCTTTTTGGCCTGCTTTTCTGGAGGCAAAAAGCGCATGGTGCGCATATTGTGCAGCCGGTCGCTGACCTTGATGACAAGGACGCGCGGATCGTTGGCCATGGCGACGATCATCTTGCGGATCGTCTCAGCCTCGGCCGCAGCACCCAAGGCCACCTTGTCCAGCTTGGTCACGCCATCAACGAGCCGGGCAACTTCGGGCCCGAAGTCTCGGGTCAGATCCTCCAGCGTGTAATCGGTATCCTCCACCGTATCGTGCAGGAGCGCTGCAACAATGGTGGTGGTATCCATACCGATTTCCGCGGCAATCGTAGCTACGGCCAGAGGGTGGGTAATATACGGCTCACCCGACTTGCGGAATACTCCCTCATGCAACCTTTCCGCGGTGTTATAGGCAGCGTTGAGTAGTTCCGCATCCGCCTTGGGATGGAATTTCCGGTGGATAGACATGAGGGGATCGAGCACGGGGTTAATCTTGACCCGCCCGCCGGTCAGTGACCGGGCAAGCCGAGCAGACATGCTCCGCATCCCGTTATTAGCCTGGCGTTTTGCTGACTTATCCGTGGCCATCTCTACCGCCCTTCACAATGCCGCAGCCTTTATTGCTGGCTGCAGCGCCTTTCCAGATCGTGTGATCTAGCTTAGACACACCATCTTAGTCAGCGTCATCCAGCACAATGAGCGGCGGGCCCGATAAGCGTTCACGACCATTAAGACCCTTAACTTCTAGCACCACTACATTGCCCGCGACCTCGGCACCTGCAGACTCCAGCAACAGTTTGGCTCCGTGGAGGGTGCCACCGGTGGCTAGGACGTCATCGACAAGCACCACGCGCTTGCCCTTCACATCAACGCCGCTGGCGGGGATCTCCAACGCGGCCGAACCATATTCCAGTTCGTATTCCTCGGTATATACCGGCGGCGGAAGCTTGCCCTTCTTACGAATGGCCAAAATGCCCAAACCCAGTTTGTACGCCACGGCAGAGCCAAGCAGGAACCCGCGGGCATCCAAGCCGCCAATGAGATCCGCACCCAGCTCCTCGCACGCGGCCGCGAGTCCATCAACAACGGCCTGAAATGCCTCAGGATCGGCTAATACCGGTGTGAGGTCTTCAAAAAGAATCCCTTCTTCTGGAAAGTCCTGCACAAGGCGCACGTTATCGCGCAATGCTTGTGCTGCTGATTCGTAGTGAGAGGTCATCATCTTCCTTGAGAACTAAATAGCGAGAATTAATTTAGGAGCGAACAAGGCCTAGGCCTTTTCCACAGGTTCTTGTGTCGACACGTGCCAACGGTCCATATTCCAGCCGATGCCCGAGATGCCAGTGTACGGCAGGACACCCTCCACGTCGCGATGAACGATGAACACGCGCGGCTGCGCAGCGACCGGAATGGAGGGAACACTCTCCCACAGCTGCTCTTCCTGCTCCTTGAGCTGAACGGAGTTTTTGATGCTGGAATCAGCGGCGGAGTACTCGGTCAGCGGATCGACTGGGCCCAAGAAGGCATCGATGGTTGGCTGCCCCGTTTCCGGATCAGGGTTGAGATAAAACTGCGATAGGTTCTCCTCCGCAGCATCCTCGATGGTAATCCCCGCCGGTTCGCAGGAGGCGCGCAGCGCATCGACCATCGCCTGATAGCGCTTATCCGGGCCAACGTAGCCCACCTTGATGGTGGATCCATTCAACTGGCCGGCCGCAGCCATGTCCGTTCCCTCGTGGTCCTTCGCCACCGAGCCTAGCGTTTGGGCTACCGGATCTTGGACAGAGACGGTACGCACATAAGCCGGTGGAACATCGACACCAGATATTTCGGAGCTCTTTTGTGCTAACGCCGCTTGGTCGACGCAGGCAGCAAATGCCTTCCTAGCAGAAGGCGCTGCAAAAATCCCAGCCTGCGACAGCGTCAACGTATCGGTTTGCAGGCCCACCTTGGTGGTTGTTTCAAACTCGGTATTGTCAGCGCCCGCGGAGTCCTCCCCATCGGAGCCGTGTTCTTTATTCGAGTCAGATCCATTTGTGGATTCTGGGGCGTCGTTACCTTCCTCGGATTCTGCGTCCTTGCCCGCGTTCCCTGAGAGCCAGTCGGGCGCCGCGATGGCGGAGTCTGCCACCTTGAGAACGCCCTTATCCGCAAGTTCCTGTGCGTTCGCCGTACTTGGCCAAATAACGAGGCGATCCAAGGCAGGTTTGTCGCCGCGATACTGCTCATTGGCTTTTAAGAAAACCTCGCCGGAATCGCCCACCTTATCCGCGGTAAATGGGCCGTAGGACACCTGTAGCTCTGGGTCAAAGTCATCCTTGGCTGTAGAAAACCCATAGCGCCACAATTCCGCTACTGGCTGCAACGTCGCCATGTCTTCTGCGTGCAAGGCCGCGTTGAGTTCCTCTACGGTCAAATCCGTCTTCTGCGCAAGCGCGTGCGCAGGCATGACGGTGCCAGGGCCAAACATTTGGCGCCACCGATGTCCCTGGTCTTTCTGAAAAGTCAGTGTAAAGGCCTTGCTCTGCGGTGCGCACTCGATATCCGCGATGTCATTCATCAGCGGCATATGCGAGGCAAATTCAACCGGGTGCGTGCCAGCCGTATAGGCAAGCAGGTAATCATCGCAGGTGACGGGGGCACCATCGGAGAATGTGGCGTCATCGGCAAGCGTCACACGCACGCTTTCCTGATCACTATCAGCTGCCGGCGGAAGCTCTTCGGTCTCTACCAAATCCGCATTGGGAATAAGCTGCCCGGAGGGCCCCGGGACAAAAAGGCCGGGATAAAGCCGCGTCGAAAGTTGGGCCGCTGAGGTGGTGCTGCCGAAGGCGGTGCCGGCATTCGTCGTGGTCAGCTGAGAGTTAACCATATATCCGGCGTAGTTGTAGGACTCCGGATCGCTGGGCGTAGCCTGGTCACCGCTCTCGGATTCCTCACTGCTGCACGAGGCCGCTACCAGCGCAAGGGCGGAAAGCCCCGCTGCAACCGCCGTGATTTTGGGACGGCGCCCCCACCACCGTGTGGTGCCTAATCTGCGTTCCACGGTACGCACAACCCCTTTTCTCCTAAAAAGACCAAGCTTTAGTCTGCCTGATTATGCCGTGTTCAAGGGCACTTAGCGGCCCGGGCGCCACGTAGCACCGGTATGGCCGGAGGCACTGCTGCCGTGATCAGTTTGTTCTTCTGCCACTTCCTTGTGCGTCTTGGCCCCGACATCGGAAGGCGTAACCACCTTGCGCTTTGCAGAACCCGCATCCGCTGGTTCACCTTCCTCAGATTTACCTGCGCGGTAATCTAGCACACGCTGCGTGTGCTGCTTGACGCGCTTAGTCCAGTTAGCAAACGTCACCACCAACGGAGTGGCCAAGAAAATCGAGGAGAAAATACCCTCGATAACGCCAATGAGCTGGATCAGCGCCAAATCGCGCAGCGTACCGATGCCCATAAGCCATACGGCAATGACGAACAGCGCGATAATAGGCAGCGCGGAAATGATAGAGGTGGAAATGGAACGCATGACCGTCTGGTTAATCGCCAAGTTGGCGAGTTCCCCATAGGTCTTAGATCGTTGGCCTTCCAGCCCGGCCGTATTCTCATTGACCTTGTCAAAGACGATGACGGAGTCATAGATGGAGAAGGTCAGGACGGTGAGCAAACCGATGATGACGGCGGGAGAAACTTCAAACCCGAAGAGGGCGTAGATACCGGCGATGACGATGCCATCAATAATTAGCGCCAAAATGGCGGCAAAAGCCATAATCTTTTGCAGGCGTACCGCCACATAGATTGTCGCTGCAACGAGGAATACGATCATGGCGAGGATCATGCGCTGCGTAATCGAGGAGCCCCACGATTCGGACACGGTGGAAGAACCGATGGCGTCCGGGGTGGCCTCCCCGTTTTCATCCTTGGGTTGGAATTCCTCGTAGATGGCAGACCGAGCGCTGTCTACCTCTTCTTGGCTCAAGCGCTCAGAGGTGATTTCGAGCGTCTCAGAATCACCGGCACCAACGATGCGCACTTGCTCCGGTTCAACGCCAGTGGAGTCCTCGAAGACGGTAGCTACCTCGTCTTCTTTCAAGTCCCCAGCAGGCATGGACAAGGTGGTGCCACCCTCAAAGTCGAGGGAAAGCGTAAATCCACGAATCAAGATAGCGACGATGGCACCGACGAGGAGCGCGGCGGTAATCCCGTACCACCGTTTGGTATGGCCAATGAAGTCATAGCCACGCTCGTCTTCATAGAGGCGATCTAAACGCGAAATCTTATTTTTAGTCGATACGGCCATGATTATTTCTCCTCATCTTCCGCAGCTGCTGAGGGCGAAGAACTCTCAGACGAATCGGCGCCAACGGATGCCGAATTTTCAGTGGAGCGCTCCTGCGGCGTAGTAGCGGCAGAACGGGAATCTCCGTAGTAGCCGCGCTCGCGCCGCTCTTCAATTAGCGCATAAATTCCACCCAAACCATTCATCGATGGCTTGGCTGCCGCAGGGCGGCGGCCAATAATCTGCATCAACGGTGCCATGACCAAGAAGGACACGACGAGGTCGAAGACCGTGGTCAGGCCCAAAGTAAACGCGAAGCCCTTCACTTCACCGATGGCGAGGAAGTAGACAATGACAGAACCGATGAGTGTCACCGCATTACCGGTCACGATGGTGCTGCGCGAGCGCTCCCAGGCCTTCTGCGTTGCTGACCTAAAGGTTCTACCTTCTAAGAGTTCATCCTTGATGCGCTCGTAGTAGACCACGAACGAGTCCGCTGTCGCACCGACACCGATGACCAAACCGGCGATACCGGAAAGGTCGAGCGAGTAACCAATCCAGCGCCCCAGCAGCACAATAGCGCCGTAGGTCAGCAGGGCAGAGCCGAGCAAGAAGATAACGGACACACCACTGAGCGCGCGGAAGTAGTACAGCGAGTAAAGGATGACCAAAATCAAGCCTGCCAAGCCAGCCCAAAGACCAGCTTCTAGCGCTGCCTTACCCAGTGTCGGAGGAATGGACTCCACCGTGCCACCGGGCTCGCCGTTTTCGCCGGCAAAGGACAGCGGCAATGCGCCGTAACGCAGGTTATTGGCTAGGTTATTGGCCTCTTCTTGACTGAAGTCGCCGTTAATGGAGGTAGCGGAACCGTACGGGGTAGCTCCCTGGATAACCGGCGCCGAAATCACGGCCGAGTCAAGGGTGATGGCAATCTGATCGTTCAGGTGCTCCCGCGTGAGGTCCGCCCAGGTCTGGGAACCGTTCGGGCCATTACCGGTCTTGAAGGAGAAGCTGATCTCCATCTGGCCGGACTGCGGGTTGAGGCCACCGTTGATCGGGGAATTGGTATCAATCTCATTACCCGTCAAGCGGGTACCGTCTTCATCCTCGATGCCGCTGAGCAACGGGGCCGGCTCCAAGACATAAGGAGTGCCGCTGTCGTAATCACAGGTAACAAAAGGCTTGGACGGATCGTCTGCGCCAGCCAGCGGGTCAGCGGCTCCCTGGCACGTCAAAAGGGAAGAGGCCGCTGCCTGCGTAGTCGGATCCTCCGATTGACGGTCCTTCAACAACATCTCGGTGATTTCATCGCGACGCTCGGTCTGCTCAATTGAGTTGGACGGCTCATCCAAAGGCTTAGCGGAAACCTTCGGGGCCTTGACGTCCTTCGCTTCCTTGCCCTCAGCCTGCGCTTCTTGCTGGGCCACGGCGTTGGTGACGTCTTCCAACTTCTTGTTAGCTTCGTCCTTATCTAGGACGCCGTATTTGACCCAGCGGTTGGCCATATCCTCCAGCTCTTTGTCGAGCTTGTCCAAATCCGGCGCCGAGGGTTGCGCCACCGGGCGGAAGTACAACTGAGAGGTCTGCCCCACTGCTTGGGCCTGCGAGGCGTCCTCGCCCGGTACTGTGATGACGAGGGTATTGCCGTTGATGACGACCTCGGAACCAGAAACGCCCATACCGTTCACGCGCTGTTCCAAAATATTGCGCGCCTGCCGTAGCTGGTCCTGGGTGGGGTCTTCACCTTGTGGTGCCAAGGTAACGCGCGTGCCGCCCTGCAGGTCAATGCCTAGCTTTGGGGTGGCTTGGCGGTTTCCGGTGAAAAAGACCAGCGCATAGATAACGACCACGATAAGCCCAAAAAGCGCGAGGGCGCGTTTAGGCCATTGGCGGTTGCTATTTTTCATAGCGCCTCGAGATGATGCGGACAACGATATTCTCCTGTGCACTGCAAACCAGGGTGATTAAACATTAAATACGGCCCGCCCAATTCGGCACGGGCACGTTAACAACGCACAATCGTACGTCATGGAACAACATTTTCCTTAACGGGGTCCGCGATTCAGCGAAAATGTGTCAGGTTCTACGTTTCCCTTAAGCCAATTGCAGGTTCAGAGAACACTAGCCGTGTGCACAGGGTGCGCCCGCGTCTGCCTTCGTTGAGAGCACGGGCGATAACGAGGAATTAGCGGTTAGAGGGCTGCTCGCCTTCCCCACCATTGAATCCGTCATCATTATTGTTCTCACCGTTGTCGCGCTGTGGCTCTCCAGCATTGTCTGCACCACCGCGGGCGAGGTTCTGAGCTTCGCTTTCGGTGCGAACCACCGCCATCTTGTCAAAGGTAAGGGTAACCCCCGGGGAAACCTCGAGGTCCACACTGGTATCGGTGGTTCCGCGCACCACGCCGTGGACACCGCCAGCGGTCACGATGCGATCTCCATTCTGCAGGGAGTTCTGCAGCGATTGCATGTCGTTTTGGCGCTGGCGTTGCTTACGCATCGCCATAAAGGAAGGAATGATGAACAAAATGACAATGATTATGAGAAAGATGATTTCCATAACTTTCCAGTATGCCAGACTGTTTGGTTCACAAAAACCATGGGCTAGTTCCGCCTCACTGACACCATCAGCGAGGTGTTCATGCTCCCTTAAAACAGCCCAATTGCCCCATCCGGAGGCGTCAGGCCCAGGTGCTGCCAGGCGGCTGCGGTGGCTACTCTGCCCCGCCCGGTGCGCGAAATCATGCCCGCGCGAACCAAGTACGGCTCGCACACCTCCTCCACAGTGGAGGGTTCCTCACCAACGGCGATGGCCAAGGTATTAACACCCACCGGCCCACCACCATGACCATTGATCAGGGCATTAAGAACGGCGCGGTCTAGCCGGTCCAACCCCATTTCATCAACATCGAATACCTCCAACGCCCCCTGCGCGGCGGAAAGATCGATGCGCCCGGTGCCATTGACCTCCGCATAGTCGCGCACGCGGCGCAGTAGGCGGTTGGCGATGCGCGGAGTGCCGCGCGAACGCGAGCCGATTTCAACGGCGGCATCATCGTCGATGGCGACGTCCAAGATATGTGCCGCACGCTTTATCACATGGGTGAGATCCTCGGTGCTGTAGTACTCCATTTGGGCGGTAAAGCCGAAGCGATCCCGCAGCGGACCAGTGAGCATTCCCGCTCGCGTTGTGGCTCCGACCAACGTAAACGGCGGGATCTCCAAGGGGATCGAGGTAGCTCCCGGCCCCTTGCCCACAATCACATCGATGCGGAAATCCTCCATGGCCATATAGAGCATTTCTTCGGCGGGGCGGGCTATGCGGTGGATCTCATCGATGAAGAGCACGTCGCCTTCCATGAGGTTCGAAAGCATGGCCGCGAGATCTCCCGCCCGCTCCAGCGCTGGACCCGAAGTCATGCGCAGCGACGTCCCAAGTTCCTGCGAAATGATCATGGCCATCGTGGTCTTACCCAGGCCGGGCGGACCCGATAGCAGGACGTGGTCTGGGGTGACCCCGCGGTTCTTCGCGCCAGTCAGCACGAGGGACAGCTGTTCCCTCACCTTTGGCTGCCCAATAAATTCCGTCAGGGATTTCGGGCGCAGGGAGCGCTCGATATCGTGTTCTTCGGCGTGAGCGGTGGCTTCCACATCACTATTGTGCTGTGAATCGTGCGCCTCATTCATTCCCTCCGGGAGGTTGAACTCGGTACGCTCAATATCGGACATGCTGTAGCCTTCGTGTCTTCTTGACGTCGTGTTCTTTTAACCCTGCTTACCCAACTGGGCTAGGGCCGCGCGCAGCAAGGTCGACGTATCCGCCGCGGGGGCTTCGGCATATGCCGCCTCCACCACGGGACGAGCCGCCTTCTCAGTAAATCCTAGGCCCAAGAGGGCTTCAGTAACGCTATCGACAACTGGGCCACCGCCGCTTGTTGCCGCCGGCGCCGCATCAGCCGTTGGAGTTCCAGCAAAGCGCTTTACCTTATCTTTAAGCTCCAAGGTAAGGCGTTGGGCCATCCGCTTGCCGACGCCCGGAATAGACTGCAGCGCCTTAACATCCTCCCCGCCAATGGCTGCAGCCAGCTCTTCTGCTCCCATGACGGATAATGCAGCCAAGGCGAGTTTAGGGCCCAAGCCGGACACGGATTGCAGCACCTGGAACATTTCGCGATCGTCATCGCTGGTAAAACCGTACAGGGTCAATGCATCTTCCTTGACCACCAAGGTAGTGAGCACAAAGGCAGTTTCCCCACGGCGCAGGGTTCCCAACGTCTTTGCGGTGGCCAAAAACTTATAGCCCACCCCTCCGCAATCAATAACGCCGTGATCTAAACCAATGTGGAGGACTTCTCCCCGCAATGCCGCAATCATTTTCTACCGTGCCTTCCTACCTGTGTGCGCGTTCGCCATGACCTTGTATTTAATAAAACTTAGTGGGTGAGCAGTGTACTAGGGCTTGATGCTCTTCCCCCGCCCGCGGACACCACTGGTCTTTGCACCAAGGCCTAAACCGGTACTATCCATCCTGACGATCGCTGGCGCCCGCCAGCAATGGCAGACAGCCAGCGCCAATGCGTCCGCTGCATCCGCCGGCTTGGGCGGCTCCGTAAGCCCGAGGATACGAGTAATCATCGCCGTCATTTGTTTCTTATCGGCGCGCCCGTTGCCAGAAATAGCCTTTTTTACCTCGGACGGGGTGTACATATACACCGGAATATCCCGCTCGGCTGCCGCGAGCACGAGGACTCCTACGACGTGTGCAGTCTGCATGACGGTCGAAACCTGGCCGCGTTCGAAGACGCGCTCTATAGCAACCACATCCGGCGAATAATCGTCCATCCACTCCTTAGCCGCAACGGACAGCCGCAGGAGCCGCTCGGTTAAATCTTTATCGCTCGGGGTCCGCACCACGCCAACGGAGACGGGAAGAATTGCGCGCCCGCGGCCTGCTTGGACCACGGACAGGCCACAGCGAGTAAGCCCAGGGTCGATGCCCATCACGCGCATGCCTTCGATATTCACACCCGCCCACTCCCCGTTCCGCGGCCTCGTCGTTTCTAGTCTCAATTCCCCATTATGTCTTACACACACATGTTCTACAACACGGCGTGAATTTTAGACTGCCCCAATAAAAACACAACAAAGCTCGGCGCCGGAATCTCCGCATGCGCGAAGACCCGCCACCGAGCTAGTGCCCCAATAAGTGCAGGAACCCTATTCTGCGTTGAGTTCCGCTAGAACCTCTTCCGATAGATCCATATTGGTATATACGTTCTGGACGTCGTCGGATTCTTCCAAAACATCGATGAGGCGGAAGATCTTCTTGGCGTCATTGGCCTCGAGGGGAACCTCAACTGAGGCACGGAAATCGTTATCGGAGTCATCGACTTCGATATCTGCTTCCTTAAGGGCTTCCCTGACAGCCTGCACATCCGTGGGAGCGCAGATGATCTCAAATTTCTCGCCCTGGTCTTTGACCTCTTCAGCGCCGGCATCGAGCACTGCCATCAAGACATCGTCCTCACTCAGTTCACCCTTTTCCACCAAGACATAACCAGTGCGGGAGAACATATAAGCAACCGAGCCGGATTCACCCAGGTTGCCGCCATTTTTGCTCATCGCTGTGCGGACATCGGTAGCCGCGCGATTGCGGTTATCGGTCAAGCATTCAATCAGCATTGCGACGCCATTGGGGCCATAGCCCTCGTACATGATGGTCTCCCAGTCGGCACCACCAGCTTCTTCACCAGAGCCGCGCTTGCGGGCGCGCTCGATGTTGTCATTGGGGACAGAGGCCTTTTTGGCCTTCTTAATCATGTCATCGAGCGTTGGGTTGGCCGCAGGATCACCACCGCCGGTTCGCGCCGCCACTTCAATATTCTTAATGAGCTTGGCAAATTCCTTGCCGCGCTTGGCGTCATTGGCAGCCTTCTTGTGCTTGGTAGTTGCCCATTTTGAGTGGCCTGACATTAAGTCCCTTTCTAATTGGGTTCTAAATCTGTTGACAATTATACGTGCCCTGCACGAACTGGGAAAAGCGCCCCCTTGATACAGACGCTTTTCTAGACGTTATGCCAATTACCGTGCGCAGAACCGCTACCTAAGTTCTCATCAAGGAACCGAGTTAAGCCTTCTTGGTTGACTAATGCAACGAGTTCGCCCTGCTCATTGAATAATTTACCGCGCGCGATCGCCGTTCCTTGAGCCGCTGTGGGCGATACCTGCTCATAGAGCAACCACTCATCCACGCGAAAGGGGCGAAGAAACCACACCGCATGGTCAAGGCTTGCCAATTGCACTTTTTCCCCTTGGTGCGGAATGAGCGCCGCCCGAATTAGGGTCATATCGGACATATACGTCAGGGCAGCGCGGTGGAAAGCGGGGTCACTCCCAAGCTCACCGGTATTGCGGAACCAAATATGGCGATATCCGGCACCTGTCACCTCCGCGGCGGCATCATCGCGGCCCTCATCGGGCACTAAACGGATATCCCAATCGGTCCACTCCTTCAAGATAATTCGGGTGGAATAGGGCGCCCCGCCGCCACGACGAGTGGCTTCATCGGGGCTTAATACCTGCGGTGCCACATCCTGATGTTCGGGACCTGCATCACCATCGCGGTGGAAACTAGCCAGCATAATAAAGACGAGGCGGCCACCTTGGATGACCCGAACCTGCCGGCTGGCAAAGGAACGGCCATCACGCAGCCTTTCTACCTGCAACTCCAGCGGCTTTTTCGTATCACCTGGGCCAACGAAATAACCATGGAGGGAATGCACCTGCTTGCCCTCCACCGTCCTTTGCGCCGCGGCAAGGGCCTGCGCGGCAACTTGCCCGCCAAAGGTGCGTTCAATCTGCGAGGGGATCGCCGGGCCAGAAAAGACATCCGCGTCTTGGGTGCCTTCTAATGCCAAAACCTCAGAAATGGTGCCCACAGTCATCCTTTCTTGCGCGCCTACTATGCGCTACATCACGTAAGTCTTCGTCTGCCTTGCCACCCTACTCCCCGGGGCAGCCCAACCCCGGTGACGAGAAATCTGATTCGAGCTACTCAACGACCAAATTATTCCCTAGAATCTTTTGGGTGAAAAGATTTGCGACAGTTCCTGCGGTATGGGTGGGCTGGGTGCTCGCCCGCTTGGTTTTGGTCTATTTTTTGAAGCTCGACCAAAGCGCACGCGGCGATGTTGCCTATTATTTCGCCGGCCTTTTTGGCACCGATCCTACGAAGATGACCGAATACCCCCACGCGGGCACGTGGCCCACCATCATCTTAAGCTGGTTCACCGGTGGAGACCGCGGCGTATTCTATATCGGCTTTACCATCATGACGCTGCTTGTCGATGCCACCTTCCTCGCCCTCCTGCTGCGCCACCACGAACGCAATAAGCGGGTTTTTCTCGCCGGCTGGTTCTGGGTATTTTTTGGCACGGCTGCAGGACACGTCTTTGTGTGGCGCCTCGATATTTTTCCTGCCGTCGCCGTCGCCGGTGCCGCAGCGCTTCTTATTTCTCATCCCAAGACAGGCGCCGTCCTATTGGGCTTCGCTACCACCATGAAGCTCTGGCCAGGCGTCCTCGCGGCCGGACTGGTAGGGCGTTTTAATAACTCTAATTCCTGGCTGCGATTGACGTCCTTTTTTGGGTCCGTTGCTGCTCTTTCTGCGTTCACAGTTTTTACCTCCGGTATGGACCGACTCCTTTCCCCACTGAATTATCAGGGGGTGCGCGGGCTCCAACTCGAATCCGTTCCGGCGACATACTTGCTATTGCAGGCACATCTCAACCCGGGTAAATGGCGATTAGGTTATGCGCCCTCCAAGAGCTTTGAGATTTCTGGCCCGGGAGTCGATACCGCCATCATGTGGAGCACTATCGCGACGGCCGGGATGCTGGGATTTGCCCTGAGCTGGGCGCTATACCGTTTCTTCGCCGGAGGGTGGACCTCGCGAACGACCATCGCCTTCTTCACCCTCATGGTGCTACTACTCATAGCCACCAATAAGGTATTTTCGCCCCAGTACATCATTTGGCTAGGCCCCCTATTCGCTGTGGTCGTACGCCAACAGCTCCCCGCCGGGTTTGTACCCATCAAAATCTGTCAGGGCCTCCTCGCTGTATGCGCAGTTGCAGCCGCCGCGCTTGGCACCTACATCTACCCTTTCCACTATGACTACGTGTGGAAGTATGTGGGCGAAAATCTGACTCCGGTCTACGTGCTCGTCGCCCGCAACGTCCTCATCCTCGTAGCGGTGCTCTTTGCGCTTATATGGTTCATCCTTGAGGTGAGCTTGTCGCGACGCATAGAAAAAGCCATCGTGGCAGCAGGCGGCTTGGAAACAAGCCCGGAAGCCGGCGCAGAGAACGCGTCCTCGCCAAATACGGGGCGAATTAATGTGCCCGGTTCTGACACCCCTGCCGCGTCTGAAGCGAGCACCGATGCCGCTAAGGAGGTAACGCGCGGCTAAGTTTTTAATCCGCCAGCATGTAGTCGAAGTACTCAGGTAATTTAGCGGTTCCGCCGAGGCGGAAGAAACGCACTGCTGGGCGCAGGCGCAGTGCACGCGTATCGCTGACTGCCTCGTTATAAAAGCGATGCGCTAACTGGATGCGGCCTTCTGCATCCGCCAAGGCGGCCGGGCGCTGGCCTACCGGAAAATCGCGCACAATGGCGGCCGAAAGCTCGCGTTCAACCATGGTGCGGGCTTGAAAATGCCCTTGCGAAAGCTCCGTGGATTCGGCCTTTTGTGCCAAGGCCGCAAGATCCGGGGCAACCGCCGCCGTTACCGCCGCTCGCCGGTCCAGCGCAGCCTGCAGCTGCGCCAGCGCAGCATCGGTGCGGATGTGCAGGAAATTTAGTCGCTGCGCTGTGAAAATGGCCCACGATCCCACAAGAATGAGCATAAGCAGCGCGATGGTTATTTCTATCGCCATCATCGCTTCACCCTCACCTTCGTGCCATCTTGCACCGTTTCATAAACTTGCATGACCGCCGCGGCAACATGGTCCCAGTCATACATCTGGGCGCGTTGCACGCCATTGCGCACCAATCGCCGCCGGTAGTCACCATCATCCAAGACCTGGTTGAGCACGCGTGCCAAATCGGTGGCATCGCCAGTGCGGAATAGTGCTCCCGCAGGCTCTTCCGATTCTGCGTTGCAGACCGCACGAAAGGCCTCTAAATCAGAAGCCACGACGGCCGCACCGGCGGCCATTGCTTCTACCAGCACGATGCCAAAGCTTTCCCCGCCCGTATTGGGCGCCACGTAAACATCGGCCCGGCCTAAGATCTGTGCCTTTTCTGCATCGCTAACGCGCCCGACAAAATCCACGCCCTCGACCTCGCGGGCGCGGCCGCCGCCCATAATGGTGACGCGAATATTCTTATTGACCTGACGCAATGCGGCTAACAGGATGTCCAGGCCCTTGCGTGGCTCGTCGAGGCGGCCGAGGAAGACGACCTCGAGTGGAGCATCGGCAAGCGCGGGCTCGCTTTTCTTGCGCGCAAGCGCGTAGACGGAGGTATCGACGCCGTTGGGGATCAGGACGGGATCGCCGCCCAGTTGCTCCACCTGCCAGCGCCGCGCCATGTCCGATACCGCAATGCCGCCGCGAATCTTTTCCAAAAAGGGCACGAGCAGCGGCTTTGCCAAGGTGAGGATGAGTGAATTGGCCGCCGAGGCGTGGTACGTCGCCACCATGGGGCCGTGCGCCACGGCCAAGGCGGTCATGGAAAAACTCGGGGAATTGGGCTCGTGGATATGCAGGACATCAAAATCGCCGTCCTGGATGAAGCGCTTGACCTTGCGCGTTACCTTCGGCCCCACCGACAAGCGCGCGACCGAGCCGTTATACGCAATCGGGAAGGCAGGTCCACCCTTGACCACAAAATCCGGCAGTGGTGTGGTTTCCGCGGCGGGACCAAGGACCTGGACAAAGTGGCCTTGTTCTATAAAAACGGTGGCCAGATCAAGGATATGGGCCTGCACGCCACCAGGTTCGTCAAAAGAATACGGGCAAATAATACCGATGCGCATTAACTGGAACGTTCCTTTCGCGCTTGCCGGCGCCGCTCCACGTCCTCATTCCATTGCGGCTGCAGCATGTGCCAGTCCGCGGGGTGGCGTTGGATATTAGCCGCAAACCCATCCGCCATCCGCTGGGTGGTCTCTTGGACATCGGTAACCTCAACTTCTGGCGACACCGACAAGCCCCAGCCATCGCCTTCAAACCACGAGTGCACCACGTGGAGCGCCGCACCGGTTTCAATGGCTAGCTGCGCGGGACCGGCCGCCATATTGGCTTCCTCACCCATGAAATCTACCGTGATACCGCGGCGGGTAATATCGCGTTCTGCCAATAGGCACACTACCCCGCCTTCCTGCAGGGCATCCTTCAGGCGTGCAAAGGGAGGGGCCGCGCCACCGGTAAGCGGCAGGACCTCAAAACCCAGTTCCTCGCGGTAATCCACGAAGGCATCAAATAACACCTCCGGCTTTAAGCGCTCCGCCACGGTGGTAAATTGCCCGTAGTGGCCCACCAAGAAGACCCCAGCCATATCCCAATTACCGGAGTGCGGCAGCGCCAAGATGACGCCGCGGCCAGACTGCGCGGAGGCATCAAAGTGCTCGAGGCCTTCCAAGCCGCTCATGAGGCGCTCATGGAGTTGGGGATCCGCGTGAATCGCGGGCAGGCGGAACGCCTCCATCCAATAGCGCATATATGAACGCATGGAATCACGCACCAGCTGGCGGGTGACGTTTTCTGCCCCCACTACGCGGGTGAGGTTACGTCGCAGGCCGTCCATGCCGCGCCCGTGGTTACTCGCGAAATCCGCCACCCACCGGAAGATGGTGCGCGCTACCGGTTCGGGCAGCCGGCGAACTACCTTCCAGCCCGCCAAATACCCGGCCGCTGCTACATCTTCTTTATCCCACATGGTGCCGGATCCTCCAGAAAAGTTTGTGCGCAAACCACGAACTAGCCGGAACGATAGCCCCCGCTGCGCCCATGTTCGCTTGATTTACATCGAGGCGTCTTGGCGCGCTGCAATGGCAATGCGCTGGTACACGGTAAATATAGAGCCTACTGCCAAGATCCACAACGATACCGCCGCGGCGTACTCTACGCCCAAGCCCTCTAGGCCAATGCCGCCTAAAGCCAGGATGAGGCGCTCGGGGCGCTCAATCAGTCCGCCCACCATGGTGAAACCGGAGGCCTCTCCCCTAGCCTTGATATAGGAAATGACCTGGGAGCATACCAAGGTAATGAGGCAGGCCGCCACGGTCCATTTGGACGCGTCTGCGGTATACACCAGCCACCAAGCGATAGCGCAGAATAATGCGCCATCGGTAATGCGGTCACAGCTCGCATCCAGCGTGGCGCCGAAAGCGCTCGATTTACCGGTCAGGCGGGCCATGGTGCCATCGAGCATGTCAAAGGCGGCAAAGAGGCCGGATAGTACTGCAGCGATAAAGAGGTGGCCGGTAGGAATGAGGATCACCGAAATAGCGATAGTCACAATAGTGCCTACAACCGTGACCACGTTGGGTGTCAATCCCAACTTTAAAAAGGTCTTGGCTATAGGTTCCACCACCACGGCGGCGGGCTTTCGCCCATGCACGCTAAGCACGCGAGTCCTCCTCTTCCATGTCACGCCAACCCTCTGCCAGGACACGACGGGTGTCTTGCAGTAGTTGCGGTAATACCTTAGTCCCATCGAGGACAGTCATAAAGTTACTATCCCCGGGCCACCTTGGCACCACATGCAAATGCAGGTGGTCTCCCACTGAGCCGCCGGACGCGCGCCCCAGGTTAAAGCCCACATTAATGGCCTCTGGCTGTGATACGCGCTTGAGCACCCGCACAGCCTTTTGGGCAAAGGCCATAAGCTCGTGGGATTCCTCCTCGGTGAGGTTTTCCAGCTCGGATTCCTTGCGGTACGGCACCACCATGAGGTGGCCGGCGTTATAGGGGAACAGATTGAGCAGCGCATATACCGACTTACCGCGCGCAATGATGAGTCCATCCTCATCACTGCCCTTGGGTGCTTCCACGAAGGGATCCTCGGACCGCTGCGCGATATAGGCCATCCGGTACGGCGCCCACAGTCGCTCCAACCGGTCCGGCTCACCGGCACCGGTATCGACGATTGTCTCCTCGCTATGTCCCTTCTGCGGGTTAGCGCCGGGCACGAATGAGCTCTTCTGTCGGCTGCTCGTTGGTGCGCTCTGCCACCCACGTGGAGATGAGCTCAACGGCTTCCTCGACGGGCACTCCATTGACCTGCGTGCCATCCAAGAAGCGGAAGGACACCGCACCGGCTTCCACATCGCGGGCACCGGCGACCAGCATGAAGGGCACCTTACCTGTCGTGTGGTTGCGGATCTTTTTCTGCATCCGGTCATCGGAGGTATCCACGTCCGCGCGAATGCCCTTGACGCGCAGCTTGGCGGCGACGTCTTCCAGATGCGGGACGAAGTCATCCGCAACGGGAATGCCCATGACCTGGTGCGGTGCCAACCACGTCGGGAAGGCGCCCGCGTAGTGCTCAAGGAGCACACCGAAGAAGCGCTCGATGGAGCCGAAGAGGGCCCGGTGAATCATGATCGGGCGCTTCTTCGTGCCATCGGAGGCGGTGTACTCCAGCTCAAAACGCTCGGGCAGGTTGAAGTCCAGCTGCACCGTGGACATCTGCCAGGTACGTCCAATGGCATCGCGGGCTTGGACGGAGATCTTCGGCCCGTAGAACGCGGCGCCCTCAGGGTCAGGAACGAGCTCGAGGCCGGATTTTTCCGCCACAGACTGCAAGATCGTGGTCGAGCGCTCCCAAATCTCATCGGAGCCGACAAACTTATTGGGGTCCTTGGTGGAAAGCTCCAAGTAGAAATCGGAAAGGCCGTAATCCTCAAGCAGCGAAATGATGAAGTCCAGAACCTGGGTAAGCTCTTCTTCCAGCTGCTCTTCGGTGCAGTAAATGTGGGCATCGTCCTGGGTAAAGCCGCGCGCACGGGTCAGGCCATGCACCACGCCGGACTTTTCGTAGCGGTAGACCGTACCGAATTCAAAAAGGCGCAGTGGAAGCTCACGATAGGAACGGCCGCGGGATGCAAAGATCAGGTTGTGCATCGGGCAGTTCATCGGCTTGGCGTAGTAGTCCTGCGGCTCCTTGACCGTATTTCCCTCGGCGTCATACTCGCCATCGAGCTGCATCGGCGGGAACATACCATCTGAGTAGAAATCAAGGTGGCCTGATTTACGGAAGAGGTCGCCCTTGGTGATGTGCGGGGTATTGACAAAGGAGTAACCCGCCTGCACGTGGCGGCTGCGGGAGTGGTTTTCCATCTCCATGCGCACGGTCGCGCCATTGGGGTGGAATACCGGGAAACCGGAACCGATTTCATCCGGGAAGGAAAACAGGTCTAGTTCTTGGCCCAAGCGGCGATGATCGCGCTTTTCTGCCTCTTCCACCATGGTCTGGTAGGCGGCCAATGCGTCCTTGGACTCAAAGGCGGTGCCGTAGATGCGCTGCAGGCCAGCGTTAGCCTGGTCGCCGCGCCAGTAGGCGGCGGACGAACGAGTCAGGGCAAAGGCTGGGATATATTTTGTGGTGGGAACGTGCGGGCCGCGGCACAGGTCGAACCATTCCACCTCATTGGTGCGCGGGTTCACGTTGTCATAGTGCGTCAAGTCACCGGCACCGACCTCGGCGGCCTCATCGGAGTCTGGGTCCACATTGCCCTTGTCCTGGATAAGTTTCAGCTTGAAGGGCTCATCCTGCAAGGCCTGCTCTGCCTCAGCCGTGGACACGTAGGTGTGGCGCTCGAAGCGCTGGCCACCCTTGATGATCTTCTTCATCCGCTTTTCCAGGGCCTTGAGATCCTCCGGGGTGAAGGGCTCAGCGGTCTGGAAATCGAAGTAGAAGCCGTTTTCAATGGATGGGCCAATGCCCAGCTTGGTGCCGGGGAACTCGGCTTGCACGGCCTGGGCCATGACGTGGGCGCAGGAGTGGCGAATGACGGCGCGGCCATCTTCCTCACAGGCGGCTACCGGAACAAACGTCGATTCCTCATCCGGGGTGTGCGAGAGGTCAAAAAGAGTACCGTCCACGCCGCGGACTACCACGACTGCCTCTGGGCCCTTATTGGGCAGGTCCAGCTCGCGGAGGACCGCGCCAACCGCTTGTCCGGCCGGCACGGTGAAGGATTCGTAATTTACCGGTGCCGCGGGAATAAGTTCCGCCATATTCGCGCTCCTTTTTGCGCTCGCGCAGATACGGCATACCTGGCCGCATCCACTAGTTAAATTTACGGATAGTCATTCTACAGGCCTGCATGCGTGCAAAGCGATTCCGCCCACCACGTTTCTTTACCATCGCCGCCTTTGGTTCCCGGCGGGCAGAAATACATCGCCGAACCAATGTGGGTCAGCCACTCATTCAGCAGGTCCGCCTCATCAAGGCGCGCCTGGATGGGCTCGAATTGCTTGGTGGGATCCTGTTGGTAGCAAATAAAGATTTGACCAATATTGGATAGTTGGCCATCTTTGCCATCCGGCGGCAGCTCGTAGTTATAGGGGCGGCGCAAAATCTTTTGCTCTGGGTGGTCCTTCGGCGCGGTGGCGCGCGCCATGTGGGAATTTTTATCAATGACGGGCAAGCCATACTCATCCGTGGCCTTAAAGTCCGCCTCATCGAATTCCGTATCACCCGTAAGCGGTGCCCCATTTTCCAGTTTGCGGCCCACCGCATTTTCGCGGGAAGGCCGATCCAGCTTTTCCCAGGTGTCGAGGTTCATGCGGATGCGGCGCACCACCATGGCCGTACCACCCTGCTGCCACTTTGGTCCGTCCTCGATCCAGACCTGGTCGGCGAATTCTTCATCGCCGTGCGGGTTAACGGTGCCATCTTTTTGGCCAAACATATTGCGCGCGGTTTCGCCCTTTTCGTGGCTGCCGTAGGCGTTGATAAAGCCCTGCTGCAGCCAGCTAACTTCGGCATAATGCTCGCCTGAGCGCACCATGTGCCGCAGGGCGTAGGTATTCATCAGCGGGTCATCGCTGCAGATTTGCAGGACGATGTCAGTCTGGCCCCACTTTTCTTCTAATTGGTCGCGGGAATAGGCGCGGACATCGCCAAGCCACTCCGGTTTATCCACGCCCAGCAGCGAGAAAATGCTCTCACCCAGCCCACACGTGATGGTGAGGTTCGCCGGCTGGCGCACCATTTCCGGCTCCAAAGTCCCCAACGGGGGCTGGCCCGTACACAGCGCCCGCGCATCCTCGGTCCACAACTTCATCAGGCGGGCAAAGCCCTGCTTGCCGATGTCCCCTTTGAGATCAAAGCCCACCAAGTTCAGGTGTGCTTGCTCCGGCGTGTCAATGCCGGCCTGGTGTGGGCCGTCGAAAGCTACGGTGGCATCGGCAAGCGGAGTGTTCTCCTCCGCTTCAGCGTTTGGTGTTGATCTATCCGAGTTGCACCCCACCAGCGCAAAGGCACTGGTAGACACTGCAGCGCCAGTGAGAAATCCCCTTCTGCTGAATCCCGTCATGACTAGTGCTTGTGATTTTCTTTCTCGTCGTCCTTGCCGGAGTGCTCGTGGCCTGCATGATCGGAGTGATCGTGGCCCGCGTGGTCGTGATCCATGCCTTCCATGTCGCCGTAGTCCTCGTCGCCAGCGCCCATGGTGCGGGCCTGGATGGTGCCCAGGTCAAGCTCATCGCCGCCAGACAAGGTCACCGTGAGCTCGAGGGAATCGCCAGGCATGATTCCTTCCTTCATGCCCATCAACATGAAGTGATCGCCACCTGGCGCAAGCTCGTGGCTATCGCCAGCCTTGATGACCAAGGGACTGGACTTTTCGCGCATCTGGCCATCGACGGTCTCGTGAATCTGGTTCATCTCTGCGTCCAGGTTCGTGGAGAACCCAGTTATCTCGATGTCTTCATCCGAGTGGTTGACCAAGGTGCCGAAGATGGCGGTCATATCCTTGTCTTCGCTCGCGCGTACAACAGCATCCTCGAAGGTCAGGTCCTTATCCGCTGCCGCGGTGGATTCGCTGGTTTTTGCAGTGGAAGAAGCAGCCGAAGTCGACTCTGAGTTATTGGAATCGCTCTCATTATCCGGAGAGCAACCAGCAAGAACCAGGGCGCTGAGGGAAACGCTGGCAATCAGGCGGGAAATTTTCTTAGTCATTATTTGTGACCTTTCGAGTCGTTTCGACGAGTTTTAGCGATCAACAAAGCCAGAACGGCCGCTATGGCCAGCACACCGCCCACGCCCAGGATGATTTTCACCGAGGTGGGCATATCGCTCGAAGAATCTGCAGCTCCATCTGCATCTGCAGCGTCGGTGGAAGAAGCATCATCGCTATCCTCACCTTTCACCGTAAATGAGACCCCACCGCGCGTGGCGTGTCCATCCGAGGAGGTGATGTTGTAGCCCACCTGGTAGTTTCCTGGCCCGGGATCGACATCATCTGGAGTCGTGATCGTGAGATCGCGGTCATCTAGCTCCGGCTCCTGGCTAAAGATCTGTTCGCCAGTGTCCTTATTGGTCACCGCAAAGGTGTTGAACTGATCCTTTGGGATGCCGGAAAACTCCAGGGTGATTTCCTCAGGAAACTCCTCGAGCTGGTCGCCCTCCTTTACGGTTCCGCCTACGACGGAATCGTGCGCCAGTGCTACAGGTGCGGATCCGCCCGCGATAAGTGCGGTAGCTCCTACCGCCACTGCCGTGCGACGCAACCAAGGTACGCGATGGCTCATTTTCAGCTCCTTCAGTTCTGAATTTTGCGTGTGCATGCAAAGACATCCTAATCCCAACGAACGTCTTGGTGACATTCGTGGTCATCAAGGTATCTCTATCAATAGTCGGTAACCGTATCTTCATAGTTCCGCATCGAAGCGAAAAAGTCTGCGATCTCCATCACTTCAAAAGTGTGGGGTGTGGCGGATACAAAAAAGCCGCCTTGGTGACAAGGCGGCTTGAGTGGAGCGGATGACGAGACTCGAACTCGCGACCCTCACCTTGGCAAGGTGATGCGCTACCAACTGCGCTACATCCGC
>NZ_JBEHFT010000016.1:0-49019 GCF_040225455.1 Corynebacterium sp. KPL2838
CCGCGTCAAAAAACTAACTGGACTCCGAGTCCAAAAAGTCAATGGACTCCGAGTCCAAAAAGTCACTAGACATCACACCACTAGGCGTACGGATTTAAGGAGAAGACAGCTCCTCGCACCGTTCCTCGAGGGCGCTAATGGCAATATTCAAAGACATTCCCTCGTTGAACCCACGGCGCGCCAATACGCCTACGATTCTGCGCAGCGCCTTATCCCGTTCCTTCCTATCCGCAGGAACGGATTTCAGGCTGCGCGCCTTCTTTTCCGCCAAGGCTCGGGCCATAGCTTCTTCATCGGCGGCATCAATTTGCTCGAGGGCTTCGTCTCTATCCGCTTGGCTTACGCCCTTTTCCCGGAGCTCGCGGTCGAGGACGCTGCGCGATTTCCCCCTCCGCTTATGCCGCTGCCGCACCCATTCGGCGGCAAAGGCGGCATCGTTAATGAGGCCCGCATGCGCTAAGTCATCGAGGACATCTTCAACCACCTCGGGGTCGAATTCGGCTTGAACTAGACGGTCATACAATTCCTGACGGGATCGCGAACGTTGATCCAGCAAACCCAAGGCGCGGGAGCGAACCTTGGATTTTGCCTCCTCCGCCTCCCGATCAAAAAGCCCGCCCCCGGCTTCTCCTTTTTCATAGGCCTCAAGGGCCTGGCGGAGTTGCTCTAACTTTTCAGGGGCGGGTTGATTCATAGCGCGGGTTAAAAGCGATGGGATTGCAGGTGGACAGGATTAGTCGTCATCGAAGTCGACGTTCGGGACCAAATCTACGGATTCATCCGTCAATGGGTCATCGGAGCCGGGGACATCCATGGCGGTAGCTTCTTCACCATTTGCCGCCTCTTCCCCAATGCCGAGCTTCTGGAAGATCTTCTTTTCGATCTCATTGGCAAGGTCTGGGTTGTCCTTAAGGAAGGAGCGGGCCTTCTCCTTACCTTGGCCCAATTGATCGCCTTCGTAAGTAAACCAGGAGCCGGACTTGCGGATGAAGCCATTTTCAACGCCGAGATCAATGATGGAAGACTCCCGAGAGATACCCTCGCCGTACATGATGTCGAACTCGGCGATCTTGAATGGTGGGGAGACCTTATTCTTTACCACCTTGAGCTTTGTGCGGTTGCCAATGGCGTCTTGGCCATCCTTCAGGGTCTGGATACGGCGGATATCGCAGCGCACGGAGGAATAGAACTTCAGCGCCTTACCACCGGTGGTGGTCTCCGGGGAACCGAACATCACACCAATCTTTTCGCGCAGCTGGTTGATGAAGATTGCGGTGGTGCCAGAGTTGTATAGCGCACCGGTCATCTTGCGCAAGGCCTGGGACATAAGGCGGGCTTGCAGGCCCACGTGGCTATCGCCCATCTCGCCTTCAATTTCCGCCTTTGGGGTCAACGCCGCCACGGAGTCCACAACGATAATGTCGATGGCGCCGGAGCGCACCAGCATATCTGCGATTTCTAGGGCCTGCTCACCCGTATCAGGCTGGGATACGAGGAGGTTATCGGTGTCGACACCAAGCAGGCGTGCATATTGGGGGTCGAGGGCGTGCTCGGCATCGATAAACGCTGCAATGCCGCCGTCTTTTTGTGCCGAGGCAATTGCGTGCAGTGCCACCGTCGTCTTACCAGAGGACTCTGGGCCATAGATTTCCACAATTCGGCCACGGGGAAAGCCGCCGATACCCAGTGCCACGTCGATTGCCGTGTTGCCGGAAGAAATGGCCTTGATGGGCGGGCGGTCATCATCGCCCAAGCGCATAACGGCGCCTTTGCCATAATCCTTTTCGATCATGGCCATAGCTGCATCTAGCGCCTTCTGGCGGTCATCTCCCTTGGTTGCGGCTGAGGATGATTTCTTTTTCGTTGCCATTGTTATAAATCCTTATCTCGTATGACACTGCGTGAACACTTAATTAGACTGCTGCAGAGCCCTAAATGGTTCCGCCCTCATTGCAATCCCACTGTAGTCGCCCACACCGACACCCCAACTAGAGTACATACATCTGTTCGAATATCGAAAATGGACACGCCTTTTCGGTTTCTCTAAACCCTATAAAGTTGGGTAATCTACGCCGAGACGGCGCTCTTGGGGGACATCGAAGTCATCGCACAGCCCTATCCAGACACGGCGGGGATCGACGCCACGTTCGATAAGTTCATCTGGCGTTCCATTGAGCGCAGATAAAACATGCGAATGGCTAATCCACGCCCCTTTTGATTCGCCAAATTCATCCACAACCAATTGGTGGTACTCCGTCAATCGCATGCGCGCAATCCTACCCACCACCATGGAAATTTTTCCAAAACCTTTACCAGGACCCTAAAAATGTTGTACTTGAACAACGTTCAAATACGCATGTCTACAGCGCCTTTACCCAAGATGCTAATCTTTTCCCATGCAGAAGAACTCCGTGGCAACCACCATTGCCTATGTTGCGGTATTTACCGCCCTCGTTATCGTTTTAGCCTTCGTTTCTATCCCCGTAGGCACCGCCGGCGTCCCCATCGTCTTGCAAAACGCCGCGCTCATTTTGGCCGGACTCATCTTAGGCGGCAAACGCGGCGGCTACGTTGGGCTCCTATTCCTCTTTCTTGGTTTGGCATTGCCAGTTTTGGCAGGTGGTGGCACCACGCTCCGCGCGCTCGCCGGCCCCACCGTGGGATACATCGTCGGATACGTGCTCTCCCCAATCGTCGCAGGCGCCATTGCTTACCGCGCCCCACGCGGAAAGGGCGGCATGACCATTGTTCTCGCTATCGCGGCCATCGCAGGCCTCCTGGTGCAGTACACCTGTGGCGCGATCGGCTTGATGCTTCGCTCCGGATTGGACATCGGCCCGGCCATCGCGGCGCAAGGCCCGTTCGTCCTCGTTGACACTGCAAAACTCATCGTGGCCATCATCATCGCCGTCGGTGTTCACTCCGCATTCCCCGACCTGATGGGTAAGAAGGCCTCCTAGTGCCCACCATCGACTTTTCCTCGGTGACAGTAGCCTTTGATGAGACGGTGGTCCTCGATGACATCAACCTCACTTTAAGCGAGCAGAGGATCGGCATCATCGGTCAAAATGGCGGCGGAAAGTCCACGCTGACCCGGCTAATCAATGGCCTGGGTGAGCCCTCCGCGGGTACCGTCACCGTCGACGGCATAAATCCCAGCGAGCAGGGCAAAAAGGTGCGCGAAAAGGTGGGTTTCGTTTTTTCTGATGCCGAAAATCAGATCGTCATGCCAAACGTGCGCGATGACATCGCTTTTTCGCTGCGCCGTTTCAAGTTATCTAAGGCCGAGCGCACTGCGCGAGTCGATGCCGCCCTAGAGCGGTTCGGGCTTCTAGACTTCGCCGAACGTTCCCCGCACACGCTATCTGGTGGACAGAAACAATTACTCGCCTTAGCCGCCGTACTGGTCATTGACCCAGTTCTCATCATCGCCGATGAGCCAACGACGCTGCTCGACCTTCGCAATCGCGACCGCATTAAGCGCGAGTTCGCACAGCTCGACCAGCAGCTCATCGTGGTTACTCACGATCTGGAATTTCTCACGGATTTTGACCGCGTCATCTGCATCGATGACCACAAGGTTGCCGCCGATGGAGCTCCCCAAGAGGTCATCGATTTTTACCGAGACCTCATGGCGCAACGGCCACTCTAGAAAGTCACCACCTAATGACTCGCCGCAAAACCAATATTCCGCTTTCCGTGTACGTTCCGGGCACGACGGTAATCCACCGGATGAAGCCAAGCTGGAAAATACTCATCCTGCTGGTATTTATCCTGGTTACCAGCATCTTTTTCGACTCTTTGCCGTGGGCTGGCGGCGCGGTAATTGCCGCAGCGTTGACGTATATCGTTGCCCGCATTCCCCCACATATTGCGTGGAGCCAACTCTGGCCGCCCCTGATAATCCTCATTCCTCTTGCCGGGTTCCAGTGGTGGGCGAAAGATTTTGGCTACGCCGCCGTGATGTTCCTCAACATCTTGGCCGCCATGATTCTGGCCTTCTTATTAACGCTTACCTCAACGGTCGACGCGCTCATGGAGTCCCTGGAGGAATCCCTCCAGCCGCTTAAACGATTCGGCGTCCCAGTAGAAAACATCAGCTTGGCGATGTCACTGACAATCCGCCTCATCCCCCTCATGTTCGAAACGGTCTATGAGGTTCTCGATGCCCGGAAGGCGCGCGGGGCTGGGTTTTCCCCCTCGGCGTTTGTTACGCCCGTCATCATCCGCTCTATTCGGCGCGCTCGGGCCATTGGCGAGGCCCTCCAGGCCCGCGGCGTCGGAGACTAAGGCAACAAAGGCACATGCCCGACTAGCACCAAAAGCCTCCGCCTTCCCCCACCGCTCGGAGCGGGAAAGGAAAGATCGGAGGCTTTTGCGCAGTTTGCGTAATGAAGAGCGAGGGGTGAGGGAGTTACTCTCCGCGTAGCTCGCGCAGGCGGGCCTGGACGGCGTCATCATTAGACGTCGGCTGAGCGGCCTGATCCGCAGCGGAACCAGAGGCCTTATTGCCCTCGATAGCCTGAGTGCGGTTGCCTTCCACCGACTTCGTGGAGTTCATCTCACTACGGATCTGCTCCAAACGGGAGTGCCCGGCCATCTGGATGCCTGCTTGCTGAACCTCCGCCATACGGTTTTCGACAGAATTTTCCGCCAATTCCGCCTGCCCCAAAGCCTTGGAGTAACGGCGCTCGATTTTATCGCGCACAGCATCAAGCGAAGGCGTGTTGCCACCGGCCGAGAGCTCGTTCATGGAGTTCAGAGACTCAGAAACCTTTTCCTGCATCTTTGCCTGCTCAAGCTGCGATAGCAGCTTCGAACGCTCATCAACCTTTTGACGCAGGGCGGCATTATTGCGTTCTACAGCGCGCTTTGCCTGCTCAGCTTGTTGCAATGCCTGGTCATGGAGCTTCTTCGTGTCCTCGACAGACTCCTCTGCGGTCACCAACTGAGCGGCAAAGGCCTCAGCGGCGTTCTCGTACTCCACGGCCTTGCTCTCATCGCCATTAGCGCGTGCCTTATCGGCAAGCTCGAGCGCCTGGCGGGTATTGCCCTGCAGCTTTTCGACCTCGGCTAGACGTCGGTTAAGTTGCATCTCCAGCTGGCGTTGATTGCCGATGACCGCTGCGGCTTGCTGCGATAGCTCTTGATGCTGACGTTGGGCATCTTCGATGGCCTGCTCAATCTGAATTTTCGGATCGGCATTCTCCTCGATTTTATTATCGAACAGTGCCATGAGGTACTTCCAACCCTTAACAAATGGATTCGCCATTATGCTCTAGACCTTTCTAAGGAATGTGGGAATGCGTCGCGTTGTCGTGTTTATAGTAGCCCGACGCCTAGGGCTCTGCCGCCACTAATCGCAGGTATCCACCGCGGCTACTCTCTTCAGAGTCGCGCACGCGTTAAAGCTCAGAAGCAGCCGGCGCAGTATGCGCGAGCTCTTCATCCATCGAGGGCAGCGCCATATAACCGGCAGCCTCGATCAGGACATCCGATACAGACGCGTCGAGCGCATGGCACACGGAGGCCAATAGCTCAGAAGAAACTTCCTTGCGGCCTCGCTCGAGCTCCGACAAGTAGCCCGGTGACACGCGGGCAACGCTAGCCAATTCGCGCAGGGTAACTGACTTATCCGCGCGGAATGCACGCAGGGTCAAGCCCAATGCTTCACGCAAAAGTGGTTCTGGGGCGCGGGCAGGTTGTGGCGCCGATGGTGCCGCTGCCGCAGGTTCCGCGGCAGTCTGCGCCGAGTGGTCGAGGACTGCTGTAGAAATGTTCATCGTAAGTTTTAACGCTCCTTCGATGAAATTTGTTCCCCACTGATAGGAAAATTTTTGATGATCGCACCAAGTTGGGCGATCGCAGCTCCTACCGTGGCTTTTCTAATTTCGTTGCGTGCAGTACCCAAGTCGCGCAGGCAATAAGACTGCGCTATGCGGTCGGCAGAATAGATTCCTAAAAATACCGTGCCGGGATCTTTTCCTTCTTGTTTGTCCGGCCCAGCAACACCGGTAAGCCCTATCCCCCAATCGGCCCCAGTTTCCGCGGTGGCGGCGCGGGCCATATCGACTGCGGTTTCGCCAGAGACGACGCCCATGCGCTCGATCTCTGAGACTGGTTTATGCAAGAAGTGAGATTTTACCTCGGTGGCATAGGTGATAAGGCCGCCACGCAAGACGGCAGACGCCCCAGGCACCGAAGCGATGGTAGCGCTGGCTAAGCCGGCGGTCAGTGATTCACAAAAGGCCACGGACTCGTGGCGCGCTGTCAATAAGGCAACGAGGTCAGATTCTGTGAAGGTCATTGCGTTTAGCTATTTTGCTTCTGGCCGTCGATGAGATACTGCACGCCGGTAACGACAGTTACCACAACGGCCATCCACATGATGAAGGAGGTAGGAATATCCATCCACGAGGGAAGCGGCCACAAGTATAGACCCACGGCGAAGGACTGCAGGACGGTCTTCAACTTGCCGCCTTTAGAGGCCGGGACGACCTTTCCGCGGCGCAGCAGGGCCATGCGCCAGATGGTGATGCCGAATTCTCGGATCAAGATAATGACGGTGATCCAGACCGAAAGCTGATCGACGATATTAAGGCAGACCAGCGCTGTGGTCATGAGCGCTTTATCAGCAATGGGATCGGCAATCTTGCCAAAATCAGTAATCAACCCGCGGGCGCGGGCAATATCGCCATCGAGCTTATCCGTGAGCATTAATGCGGCGAAGACGCCGAAAGACCACCACTGGTGGCCACCGATGACCAGCCATGCAAAGACCGGAATGAAAACGATACGCAGGCAGGTAAGGACATTTGGCAGATTCCAATTAGAGACCTGCGGATTCACATCCGAGGACTGCGCTGACTGTGCTCCGGGTTGATTCACCCTATACATACTACCCGCTTGGGTTCTGGTCTCGCGGCACACTCCCCCGAGAATTTATACTGGGAGGTATGAAATATTTTGCAGTCAATTATGAATACAACCCAGCCAATCCAGAGATAGCGAAGGTGCGCCCTGCCCACCGCGAGTTTACTGGGAAGTTATTTGATGAGGGCACCATCGTGGCCTCGGGACCGTTCACGGATTCCCAGGGAGGCGCACTCATCATTGTGCGCTTTGACGCTGATGACACCCAGGTTGCCGATGTCATCCAGCTGATGAACGGTGACCCCTTCTATCAAGAAGGATGCCTCCAGGGCCGAAGCTTCCGCGAGTGGAACCCGGTCAAAGCCCGCTTTTAGCCCCCTAGTTGGGTAGATCTTCTTTGGGCAGCTCCTCGGCCTTGCCCAAGTAATCCCCGCGGGTATTGCGCACGATCTTATTTCCTTCCTCATCCCAGTCGTAGCGGTTGTGGGAGACAGCCACTACGCCTTGGGTCTTATCGCGCATGTTCTTAATAACCGATGCAAGAACGGTGATGACCAGAACTCCAACGATGACCACTAGCGAGCCGATGGTGGAAATTTCCGGCACGGATTCGATATTGTCGCCGCCATTGATAAACGGCAGGTTATTCTCATGCAATGCGTGGAAAAGCAGCTTGACGCCGATGAAGCCCAGGATGATGCCCAGGCCGTAAGGCAGGTAGACGAGGCGGTCCAAGAGGCCATCGATAAGAAAGTACATTTGGCGCAGGCCCATCAGCGCAAATGCGTTGGTGGTGAAGACCAAAAACGCCTCCGAGGTGATGCCGTAGATTGCCGGGATGGAATCGAAGGCAAACATGACATCGATAAGCCCGATGGATACCAGCGCGACGAAAAGCGGCGTGAAGGCAAACTTGCCCTTCTTAGAGCCATCGTCTGCACGGTGGGTGAGCTTGTCCCCGTGGTACTGCGGGGTAACATCTACCGCCTTGCGCACGAGCTTGATGATGGCCATATCGTTCGGGTTGGTCTCCGGCGCGTTCCGAATCTCATCGATGACCAACTTGATGGCGGTGTAGAGCAAGAAGATGGCGAAGAGGTAGAAGATATCGGACCACGCCGCGATAACCGCCGCGCCCAGCAGGATGAATACCAAGCGAAAGAAAAGGGCGATGATGATGCCGATGAGCAGCACCTTTTGTTGATATTTGCGCGGGATTTTAAAGGACCCCATGATAAGCGCGAATACGAAGAGGTTATCCACAGAGAGCGCTTGCTCGGTGACATAACCGGTAAAGAACTGGATGCCGTGCTCATGGCCCCAAACGGCCCAGACGACGCCGCCAAAAACTACGGCGACGGCAATATAGAAAAGGGTCCACAGGCCCGACTCTTTCAAGGTGGGCTCATGTGGGCTGCGCACGTGAGAATAAAAGTCGAATATAAAAAAGGCTAAAATCACCGCACCGGTGACCAGCCACACCCACAATGGAATATTCATCGCGAGATCCCTCCGGTCGAATTTACTTTAAGAAAGTGACCGGAGGTCTCCCCCGCCCAGCGACTATTCCTTGCTGGGCCGACACGACCGGGAGCGCCAGGCTACCGTGTTGACGATCTATGCCGTATGTGGGGTACTCCCCTCCAAGACCGTGACTATCTTACACTACTTAGAATGCTCCGGACGATGGGTTATAGGTTGCTTGCACCGTCCGCGTATCGGAATTGGGCGCATCGGGGGCATCGGAAGTAGCAGACTCTGCAGAATCGCCCGCATCATCGTCTGCCTCTTCTTGGTTCATCTCGTCCTGGATTTCCTTGGGGGCATCGGCAGGATCGGCGCCCTTAATCATCCACAGGATGGTGTCGAGCTCTTCGGGCTTGACCAGCACCTCGCGGGCCTTGGAGCCTTCCGATGGCCCCACGACACCGCGCGATTCCATCAGATCCATCAGGCGGCCCGCCTTGGCAAAGCCGATGCGCAGCTTGCGCTGCAGCATTGAGGTGGAACCCAGCTGGGCGGTCACCACAAGTTCGACGGCCTCGAGGAGGTCATCCATGTCCTTGCCGATGTCATCGTCGATTTCCTTCTTCGCCTCGGACTGCTTTTCCTCGGTCACGCCCTCGGTGTAGTTCGGGGCAGCCTGGGATTTGGCGGCTTCGACGACATCCATGACCTCGTCATCGGAAACGAATGCGCCCTGCATGCGCACTGGGCGCTTTCCCTGCGGGATGAATAGGCCATCGCCCATGCCGATGAGCTTTTCCGCACCGCCTTGGTCCAAGATGACGCGAGAGTCGGTCAAGGACGAGGTAGCAAAGGCCAAGCGGGAAGGCACGTTGGTCTTGATCAGGCCGGTGACCACATCGACGGACGGGCGCTGGGTAGCAAGCACCAAGTGGATGCCGGCAGCGCGGGCCTTCTGGGTGATGCGAACGATGGAGTCCTCAATTTCCTTCGGGGCGGTCATCATCAAATCCGCCAGCTCGTCTACGACGCAGACGATATAAGGATAAGGACGAACCTCGCGCTCGGAACCGGCCGGTGCCTGGTACTCGCCGGAGACTACCTTGCGGTTATAGTCCTCGATCTTGCGCACGCGCGCGGCCTTCATATCCATGTAGCGCTGCTCCATCTCTTCCACTAGCCACTGGAGTGCCGCAGCGGCCTTCTTCGGCTGGGTGATGATGGGCGTAATCAAGTGCGGGATGCCTTCATACGGCGTGAGCTCGACCATCTTTGGATCGACGAGGATCAGGCGCACCTGCTCCGGGGTGGCGCGGGTCAGCAGCGAAACCAGCATGGAGTTCACGAATGCAGACTTACCGGAACCGGTGGCACCGGCAACCAGCAAGTGCGGCATCTTCTGCACGGAAAAGGACGTGTATTCACCCTCGATGTCCTTGCCCAGGCCAATCAACATTGGATCCGGGGACGAAGTCATGCTAGGCGCATCCAAGACCTCGCGCAGGTGGACCATTTCCCGGTCCGGGTTAGGCACCTCAATGCCCACCGCGGACTTGCCTGGAATCGGCGTAAGCAAACGCAGGTTATCGGTCGCTACGGCATAGGCCAGGTTGGATTGCAGGTTCGTAATCTTTGAGACCTTCACGCCTGGTCCAAGTTCAATCTCATAGCGGGTCACCGTGGGGCCACGGCTAAAGCCCGTTACCTGAGCATTGACGTTGAACTCTTCGAAGACATCAGTAATGGCCTCAATGATGCGGTCATTGATCTCGGTGCGTTCCTTCGCAGGCGTACCAGGGGTAAGGAGATCTGTAGAGGGCACCGCATAGTTGTCGTTGCCAAACTGCGCTGGGGCGGGCGCTTGGGGTTGCGCGGCAGGCTGCTCCGCCGCAGCGGATTCTACCTGTGCGCCGGTGGCGGCATCGCGACCAGAGCGCTCACGGAACAGGCGCCGAGCCTCCTCGTGCGCCGAAGACACGGCGTCAGATCCGGCCTTGGCAGCACCTGCGGCAGCCGCGCCCGCGGCGGCTCCAGCAGCACCGGCAGCAGCGGCACCGGCTGCAGCACCGTTGGCCTTGCCAGCGGCACCAGCAGCACCAGCAGCGCCGGCCACCCCAGAAGCAGCAGCACCAGCGGCACGGGCGGCGCGACCAGCGCGCGAAGCTGCATCGCCCTTCTTGCGGCCGGCAGAAGACCCGCCAGTGGCAGCACCCAAAACGCGGGTGGGCTCACTTTCTGGCAGCGCCGGTTGGGTGGATTCGGAGTCCTCTGTGTATTCGGCGTCGTCTACGGCCGGGAAGGCATCGGTATCCCCCATGCTGGACTCCGTGCCGTATCCCAGTTCTTCGTCGCTGCGGTCTACGGGCTCATAACCCGCACGGACTGGGGTGTTGAAGGCGACGGTGTGGTCGTCTGCGGGGGCATCGTCAAGCGACTGCACCGGATAGGAGCTGCCGGTCTTGCGCAGGGCGGACGTGCCGCGACGCTTCGGCGCAGGACGCTCGGAGCGCTCGCGGCCATGTGCAATATCGTCGATATCGCCAGACACGTGGCCGTAGAGATCGTCATCGTCGGCCTCGTCGTAGTCCGCCTCGCTGCCGCCAAAGCGGGACAAGGCCGAGCGCAGCGAATCCGCCACGAGCTCGTAGGCCTCGCGGATGGTGATTCCCGTAACCAGCAGCGCGCCGTAAATGATGACGAGGAAGAGCAGGGGTACTGCAACATACGAGGTAAACGCGGCATCCAGAATCCCGCCGATTGCAAAGCCGACGATACCGCCGGCCCCGCCTGCGGTATCGGTGGTAAATCCGAGCGGCGGATTACCGGCAAAGATGTGGATGAGGCTCAGCATCGCCAGCACGATGATCGTCGTGCCGCCCGCAATGCGCGGATTAATGCGCCCGGATGGACCATCCATTTCCATCATGAGCGAAATGGCCAGCGCGACGAGCGCAATGGGAAGCACCCACGCGCCGGCGCCGATGACGTAGCGCACCAGGTTGCCCACCCAGGCGCCCACCTGGCCGGCGACGCCAAACCATACGGTGGCGGCGAGGACGATGGCTACGCCGATGAGCACCAGGGCAACCGCATCCGGATTATTGACTCGCAACCCGCCCTGAGAAGGAGTCGCCGCCTCCTCGGCAGCCTGTGCCTCCTCCTCGGCTGCGATATCGCGCGCGCGAGTTACCTTACTTTTCTTCTTTTTCCCGGCGCTATCAGAAATTTCCTGTGGCTCCCTTGTTCTCTCGAAATCCTCCGTGCCGTCAGCAGTTACATCCTGGCTCGGCTTCAGGCCCGCAAGGCCATTGCCTAGGCCGCGGGCAACATTGCCCATTCCGCGCGCGGTGGCACCAAATGCAGAGCCAAGCCCCTTGCCGACGGCCCGAAATGCGCTCCCCGTACGCTCTTGCGTCGTTCCTGCCGCGCGCCCAGACGAGGTCATCTCCAGGGTCTCTGGCACACCGGCGCTGGACTGGCTGCGGCCAGACGGGCGCGACCGGTTGGCTTTCCGGGCAGGCGCGCTTTTCGATGCTCGCGTCTGGTTGCGGCGCGATCCGCGCGAGGAGGCATTTTTGACAGACATGTCATTTACCTTAACCGGAAAACCCCACAAATCACATACGCCACACGCGTGGCACGGTCAGCAAACTGGAAATTATGCAGTGTCTGCGTCAAAATGTTGCCGCCTGGCCAGGAAAAGTGCCTATTTCTAGGCTAGAGGGTTGACATTTCAATGGCGGACTCATCGCCATTGATGGTGACTTGGACAACGTCGCGCCCGTACGCCCACCGCAGTAGTTCCCCGACCTCCCCGCTGACGCGGACCACACGATCACCACGATCGGCCACCCCGTGCTTATCCGCCACGACGATGCGCGGCAGCCCATCCGGTTGCAGGATGACCGGTTGGGTGGACTTGCGCAGGCTAAATTTAGCCCAGATCTTCAAAAAGCGGTGCAGCTTCTTCTGTACCGCAGCGGAAAAATCGCGCGGTTCGGTCTCGCCATTGGCGCGGCGAATATCCTCGTGATGGATAAAATGCTCGGCCAAATTCTGCTGGGAATCAAGTAAGCGTGCGGGGTTGAACTTTGCCGGTCCCCTCCCCCAGGCATCGACAAGCTCATCGAAATCGCGGCGGGCGACCTTGGCGGATTCCTTGTCCAGGTGAGACTTAAAGACCGAAAGGAACATGCCCGCGGCAGCATCGGGACGGTTTTCGCGCACCCAGAGGTGAGTAACTAAGTCGCGCGTGGTCCAGCCCTCACACAACGTGGGGGCATCTGGACCTAACTGATGAAAAAGCGCGACCATCTTGGCGCGTTCGGAAGATGAAAACGACATGTGCCCCAGCATACCGAGGACATCGAAATGCTGGGGCACAGAAATTATGCCGGGATTAAATCCTTTTGTAGGAGAATCTACAGGGACTCGCGGCTGGCGTCGACATCGGCGTCATCGGCAAGCAGCGTCCCGGAATTCGTCGGCACGATGGTGGGCAAAATGACCGGCTCGCGCTTGTACTTGGAATCCATGAGCTTGGAAACCTTGCGGCGCAGCTTTTGCACCATCCGGTAGGTGTCATTCTCACCCTCTGCAGCGAGGTCGTTCATGGTGTTTTCCACCATCTCTGCCACCTCGGGCACGACGCCGCGGTCATCGTCGGAGAAGCCGGTGGTCGCGACCGTCGGGTGCTCTAGCAAGCGAGAGGTGCGGTTATCGATCACGCAGGTAATGGATACCACGCCGCCGGCGCCTAGGTTGGTGCGATCTGCCAAGGTATCGGCATCGACATCGCCCATGGACACGCCATCGACGTAGAGGTGGCCAACCTGCAGCTGGCCGACGACCTCCGCGCGGCCCTTGCGCAGATCCACCACGACGCCGTTTTGCGCCAAGACCGTCCGGTCGCGGGCAACGCCGGTAGAAATCGCCAATTCCTTATTGGCGCGCAGGTGGCGCCACTCGCCGTGGACCGGCATGGCATTGCGCGGGCGCGCCGCGTTGTACAGGAAGAGCAGCTCACCGGAGTAGCCGTGGCCGGAAGCGTGCACCTTGACGTCCTGGTTGGTGATGACGTTGGCACCAATCTGGGACAGCATATTGATAACGCCGAAGACGGCCTCTTCGTTGCCCGGAATGAGCGAGGACGAGAAGATGATGGTATCGCCATCGCGCACCGTAATCTGGCGGTGCTCGCGGCGGGCCATACGTGAGAGCGCAGCCATCGGCTCACCCTGCGTACCGGTGGTGATGAGCATGGTCTTGTGCGGGGCCATCTTCGCGGCCTCATCGATGGGGATAATCGTGCCGCGCGGCACCTTCAGAAAGCCCATCTTTTCCGCAATTTCCATATTGCGCATCATCGAACGGCCGTTGAAGGCCACCTTGCGGCCATTGGCCACGGCAGCATCGATGGCGGCCTGCACGCGGTAGACGTTCGAGGCGAAGGAAGCCAAGATGACACGCTGCTTCGCGTTAGCCACCAAGCGCTTGAAGTTGGCAGGGATATCGCCCTCGGAGGCAGATACGCCCGGCACCGTGGCGTTGGTGGAATCGCACAGCATGAGGTCAACGCCCTCGTCGCCGTAACGAGACAGCGCCGGAAGGTCGGTCGGACGGTTATCCAACGGGGTCTGGTCCAGCTTGATATCACCGGTGTGGATGATGTTACCGGCCGGGGTGCCCAGCATGATGCCGAGTGCATCAGGCACGGAGTGGTTAACCGCCCAGAAGCGAACGCGGAAGCAGCCGTAGGTCACGTCGGACTTCTCGTTAACCTCGACGAACTTCGGCTTCTGGCGGTGTTCCTTACACTTCGCCGCAATAAGCGCGATGGTGAAACGGGAGGCAACGATGGGAATATCCGGGCGCAGCTTCAACAGCCACGGGATGGCACCAATGTGATCCTCGTGGGCGTGGGTAACCACGAGGGCCTTTACCTTGTTGATCTTCTTTTCAATCGGCCCGAAGTCCGGCAGGATGAGATCCACGCCAGGCTCGCCGGAGGATGGGAAGAGCACTCCGCAGTCAATGATGAGCAGCTCATCGCCGTACTCAAAGACAGTCATATTGCGGCCGATTTCAGAAATTCCGCCCAAAGCGTAGATGCGCAGGGTATCTTTCGCCTGCTTCGGCGGTTCCGGCAGGCGCTTGGTCAGATCCGCGCCCTGCATCGACTTCGGCACATTGCGGCGGCCGCGGTTGTTGTTGCGGCCACGGCCTTTGCCATTGCCGTTCTTTCCGTTGCCACCGTTGTTGTTCTTGTTATTGCCACCTTGGCCATTGCCGCCGTGGTTATTTCCCTGGCCATGGCCATTATTGCCGTTTCCGCCACGGCCACGGCCGCGGCCGCCGCGGGAACGCGAGCGACGTCCGTTGTTATCGCCATCGTTCTTGTTATCGGACGAGTTGTTCCGGCCAGAGTTGGCCTGGTCTTCGTTTCCGGCAGTGCCGGCGTTATTGGCAGGGGCCTGAAATACGGGCGAAGCCGCCTCGTTGGAGGCGGTCTCAGTTTCCGAAGGTGGACCCGCCTTGCGGGTGACCTTGCGGGAACGGTTACGGGGTTCAGTCATTCTTAAAGGACTCCAGATTGTTCCAAATCACGGCGAAGTACCTCGCGTTCCTCCTCGCTCGCGGCGGTGATAGGAAGGCGGGGCTCGCCAACTTCAAAGCCCTGCAGGCGCAGAGCTTCCTTTGCAAATGTCGCTCCGCCCAACCGCGCTTGAGCGCGGGTCAGTGGAAGAAGCGTTGAGTAATTTATTTCTTGCGCGCGGGCCAAATCGCCCGCATCGAAAGCTTCATAGAGTTCTACCAAGGCACGCGGTGCGGCGTGACCGATAACGGAGATGAAACCCGAAGCGCCGAGGGACAGCCACGGCAGGTTAATCGGATCATCACCGGAGTACCACGCCAAATCGGTTTCTTGGATGAGTTCTGCGGCCGCAGAAAGATCGCCCTTGGCATCTTTCACGGCTTGGATAGTCGGCAATTCCGCAAGGCGTCGGAGCGTATCCGACGCCACTGGGATGCCCGAGCGGCCAGGGATGTCATAGACGCAAATCGGCAGATCCGTTGAATCAGCAACTGCGGCAAAATGCTCGTAGACGCCCTGTTGGGAGGGCTTGGAATAATACGGAGTCACCACGAGCAAACTATCGGCTCCGGCGGCGGCGGAAGCTTGGGCCACCTCGATGGAGGTGGCGGTATTATTCGTTCCGGCGCCCGCACAGATCCGGACGCGGTCTCCTACTTCCTCTTTTACGGCCTTGAGCAGCTCCAACTTTTCGTCCAAGGACGTGGTTGGAGACTCGCCCGTCGTTCCACCCAAGATGAGTGAATCCACGCCGTTGTCTACGAGATGAGCTGCCAGGCGGCGACCCGCTTCTACATCCAGCGCACCGTCACGATCAAACGGAGTGACCATGGCGACGCCAATGCGACCGAAGGTGTCAACGCCAGTCTTTGCTGTCATACCTGTGCTCATAGCCGTCAAGGTTACCCGCTAGGGCACCTTTTGGCCGCATCGGGGTGCCGCGTGTTAAGCGTAAGGGCTTGCGGCCATCTGCGTTCCATCGGCCAACGTGGTGATATGGAAGTCATCGAAAAGCGCGGGTGCTTGCCCCTGCAAATGCTTCAAACACTCCACCGCCACGTGGCGCAATTCCGTATCGGCGTGCTCGGCCGCCCGGGCCCCAATGAAGTGACGCCACGCGCGGTAATTCCCGGTCACGACGAGCCTAGTTTCCGTTGCATTGGGCAATACCGCGCGCGCCGCCTGCCGCGCCTGCTTCTTCCGCAGCAGCGCATTCGGCTCATCAAGCTTTTCTTCCAAGGCTTCTAGTAGCTCATCGTAGACAAAGCGGGTTTCATCGACCGCCTGCATTACCAACCGGCGCAATTGTTCATCTTGTTCCACCAGCTTGGGCAGCGCTACTTGCGTCTCCTTTGGATGCACAAAGCGCTGGGATAGCTGCGAGAAGGAAAAATGCCGGTGTCGAACCAATTCATGGCTGGCAGAGCGCGAGAGCCCCGTGATGTACATCGTCGCCGTGGCGTGTTCCAATAGCGCCGTATGACCTACCTCCATGATGTGGTGCAGGTAGGCGGAATTCGTAGCGGTGCGCGAGTTGGGCTTGTCAAAAGACTCATAACACGCCCGTCCGGCGAATTCGACGAGGGCCTCGCCGTCAGTCGCCGTGTCATCAGCGCTCCACTGCGTTCCCTGCGGCGGATGAAACTCGGTAGCGGCAATGAGCTGGATTTTTAGCTCACTCGCAGTGGCCATACCGCTACAGCCCCAGGTACTTGTCTAGCCCGACGACCAATCCTGGGTGCTGCGCAATCTCCCGCACGCCGACCAGTACGCCGGGAGTAAAGGAGGAACGATCGTAAGAATCCTGGCGGATGGTCAGAGACTGTCCCTGCGCACCGAAAATGACCTCTTCGTGGGCCACCATGCCGCGGGTACGCACGGCATGCACCGGGATTCCGTCTACATTTGCGCCGCGCGCGCCATCGAGAGACTTTTCGGTTGCATCCGGCATCTCCCCCAGGTCGGCGTCGCGGCGCGCTTGGGCAATGGCTTCTGCGGTGTGGATAGCGGTGCCGGAAGGCGCATCCAGCTTGGTGGGGTGGTGAAATTCCACGACCTCAGCAGTCTCAAAGAACTTCGCTGCCTGCTTAGCAAGCACCATTGTCATGACAGCAGAGATAGCGAAATTAGGTGCGATCAGCACGTTGCCAGCACCTTCTTGGCGGGTCCACTGCTCAACCTGGTCCAAGCGCTCTTTATCAAAGCCAGTGGTACCCACCACGCAGTGGATGCCGTTCGCGATGCAAAACTCCAAGTTTCCCATCACCGAATCAGGCTGGGTGAAGTCCACGATGACCTCTGCATGATTATCAACTAATTGCTGCAGATCATCCCCGCGGCTAATTTCCGCTACGAGCTCTAAATCATCTTCGGCATTCACGCCTTCAACAATCGCCTTGCCGACGCGCCCTTGCGCTCCCAAGATTCCTACTTTGATCGCCATTGTGGGCCTCACTTTCTTAACAACTTTGCGTTAAAATTCTACTTGTTTAACTATCCTATCGCGCTCGCTCATGCGCGGCGGGCAGCCCTCCGGACACCAGAAATACCACTGCTAGACTGGCTGCCATGCAGATTTATATTGCTTCCGTTCCAGTAGATGACGTTGCTCGTGCCCACGATTTCTATGTCGATGTCCTTGGCTTCCGCGTAAAAGATGACGTCACACACGGCGATTTCCGGTGGCTGACGGTCACCAACGCCGACGGTGATGGCAGCGTTGAATTGCTGCTTGAGCCCAAGGGTCACCCAGCCGCCAAGACGTACACCGAGGCGCTGAAGGCGGATAATATCCCGGTCACCCAATTCTTGTCGCAGGATGTGGAGAAAGAATACGCCGAACTAAAGGACAAGGGCGTGGACTTTACCATGGAGCCCACCGACGTTGGACCCTCCATCATCGCGGTCTTTGACGATACCGTGGGCAACCTCATCCAGCTCGTCCAGTTGAAGCGTTAGTCCACACCTTCGCTAGTTTTCTTTGTACAACAATTGCATCACTTCCCCAGTTGAGCCACTTGTGTACCGGTAGAATTGAAAGAGACAACAAGGTAGACAACCTAGGAAGTGGTCACAATGTCTCGATCTACTCTCACCCGCGTTATCGCTGCTGGCGCCGGTATAAGCTGCATGCTCTCATTGGCTGCTTGCGCTAGCCCCAGCGATGACAAGGCCGCCGATGCCTCATTTGCCACGCAGGAGGAATCAACCAGTTCCACTGCAGAGTCGACGACGTCATCGGCAAAGAAGTCAGAGCCTTCTACCACGACCACTGCCGATGACCCAACCAAGACGGTAGAAGACACCGCCCCGTTAAGCCACAATCAACAAAAGGCGCAAGGCAATAATCCAAAGCCGGCTTTTGGTGGCATGGGCACGCCCTCCCTCGAGGATCAACACCACCTTCCTCCTGGATTGGGTGGCCTCGTTCCCACAGAGATCCGGGTAGCCGCGCACGATTCTTTCACCCGCGTCGTGGTCGACCTTGAAGGAGACGGCGAAGCCGGGTGGTTTACCACCTATACGGATCAGCCCGCCCACCAGGCCTCGGGACTTCCTGTCGAGGTAAAAGGCGCTACATTCCTCAACCTTGGCATCGAGGGCACCCCGTGGCCATCGACGCCAGAGTTGGAGCAAAAGTTCATGGATACTGGCATCACCCCAGGTGCCGGCGTTGTGCAAGAGATCAACTACACCACCACCTTCGAGGCGCAGACGCAGTTGATCATCGGCCTGAAGAAGCAAACGCCGTATTCCGTGACCTTCCTACAGAACCCCAAACGCCTCGTGCTTGATTTCCAAAATTAGGTGATCATAGCGAAGGCATAGAAATGGCCCTGTTTCCCAGCATGTACGGGAAACAGGGCCACTGCTCTAAAGAGCGTCTGAGGGATTAGTCCTCTACTGGCACCAAGGAGATCTTGCCGCGGTTATCAATATCCGCGATTTCTACCTGTACCTTATCGCCAACGTTTACGACATCTTCGACCTTCTCGATGCGCTCGTCCCCACCCAGGTTGGAGATGTGGATCAATCCATCGCGGCCTGGGATCAAGGAAACGAAGGCGCCGAATGGAACGGTCTTGACTACCGTGCCGAGAAAGCGCTCGCCCACCTTGGGCAACTGCGGGTTGGCAATGGAGTTAACCTTTTCAATCGCAGCGTCTGCGGCCTCGCCGGTAACTGCAGAGATGTAGACCGTGCCATCGTCCTCAATCGAGACATCAGCACCGGTATCTTCGGTGATCTGGTTGATGGTCTTGCCCTTAGGGCCGATGAGCTCACCGATCTTGTTGACCGGAATCTTCACCGAGGTGATCTTCGGGGCTAGGCCAGACATCTCATCTGGGGAATCGATGACCTCAGCCATGGTTTCCAGAATGGTTGCGCGGGCATCGCGGGCCTGCTCGAGCGCCTGAGCCAAGACCTTAGACGGAATGCCGTCCAGCTTCGTGTCCAGCTGCAGCGCGGTAATGAATTCGGAGGTACCCGCAACCTTGAAGTCCATGTCACCGAAGGCGTCCTCGGCACCGAGGATATCGGTCAGTGCGACAAACTTTTCCTTGCCCTTGACCTCACCGGAAACCAGGCCCATGGCGATGCCGGCTACCGGCGCCTTGAGCGGAACACCCGCGTTGTAGAGGGACAGGGTGGACGCACAGACAGAGCCCATGGAGGTGGAACCATTGGAGCCGAGTGCCTCAGAGACCTGGCGGATGGCATACGGGAAATCCTCGCGGGACGGGATGACCGGAAGCAGGGCGCGCTCGGCGAGCGCACCGTGGCCGATTTCGCGGCGCTTGGGCGAGCCCACGCGGCCGGTCTCACCGGTAGAAAATGGCGGGAAGTTGTAGTGGTGCATGTAACGCTTGGACTCGATAGGAGTAAGCGAGTCGATCTGCTGCTCCATCTTCAACATATCCAGGGTGGTGACACCGAGGATCTGCGTCTCACCGCGCTCGAACAAGGAAGAACCGTGCGCGCGTGGTACCAAGTCAACTTCAACGGACAGGTCGCGGATATCGGTCAGCCCGCGGCCATCGATGCGGAAGCCATCGGTCAAGATCTTGCGGCGAACGATCTTCTTCATGACCTCGTTATAAGCAGCGCGAATCTGCTTGGAGGCCACTGCCTCTTCCAGGTCAGCAAACTGCGGCAGCAGGTCTTGTTCAACCTGCTCCATGTGTTCATTCGTAGCCTCGTCGCGCTCCTGCTTGCCCGGGATCGTCAGCAAACTCTCCAGCTTCTTGGAAGCGGCCTTTTCCACGGCGGCGAAGACATCGTCTTCATACGCTGGGAAGAGCGGGAACTCCTGGGTCTCCTTGGCGGTGCGCTCTGCCAGACCGTTCTGGGCCTCACACAGGGTCTTAATGAACGGCTTGGCTGCCTCGAGGCCCTCGGCGACGGCGGCTTCTTGCGGTGCCGGGGCGCCATCGGCAATGCGCTCAGCAACGTTGGTGCCGGCGCCAGCTTCCACCATCATGATGGCGACGTCTTCTTTACGGCCCTTAGTAACGATGCGGCCTGCAACCACCATTTCAAAGAGCGCGCGCTCGTGCTGCTCGTGGTTCGGGAACGCCACCCACTGGCCTTCTGGGTGCTTGTCATCAGCGATGAGCGCCATGCGCACGCCGCCGACGGCGCCGGAGACCGGCAGGCCGGAAAGCTGGGTTGCTGCGGACGCGCCGTTAATGGCTACGACGTCATAGTACTCTTCTGGGTCCTGCGACAGGACGGTGATGACCACCTGCACTTCGTTGCGCAGGCCCTTGACAAAGGTGGGGCGCAGCGGGCGGTCGATGAGGCGGCACGCCAAGATGGCCTCGGTGGAGGGACGCCCCTCGCGGCGGAAGAAGGAGCCGGGGATCTTGCCGGCTGCGTACATGCGCTCTTCCACGTCCACGGTAAGTGGGAAGAAGTCAAAGTTCTCGCGCGGCTGGTTCGAGGCAGTCGTGGTGGCCAGCAGCATCGTGTCATCGTCGAGGTACGTGGTTACGGAACCATCTGCTTGGCGGGCCAGCTGGCCGGTTTCGAAACGAACGGTGCGGGTACCAAAGTCCCCATTGTCGAGGACAGCGATAGCTTCGGTAATACCGAATTCTTCATCGATATTGAACTCTACGGAGTTCTGAACGCTCATCTAGTAAATCTCCTTGAATGTTTTAGGCGATCGTCGGTGCCGCCTTTTCCACATTGTTTTTGACAACGGTGAAAATTCTAACAGAGATTCCGTACTTTTGAGCTACGGCAATTACAAACGCCCCTCTCCTCACAAGGATAAAGTGGGTAATAAAACCACTAATTCCCCTTGCCGCAAGGCAAGGGGAATAATTCGGCCGCAGCCGCGTCGCAATTAGCGGCGCAGGCCCAGGCGGGAAATCAGATCACGGTAGCGATCCACGTTGTTTTCTGCCAAGTACTTCAGCAGGCCACGACGACGACCAACCATCAGCAGCAGACCACGACGGGAGTGGTGATCGTGCTTGTGGAACTTCAGGTGCTCGGTCAAAGTATTGATGCGGGAGGTCAGCAGGGCAACCTGTGCCTCGGGGGAACCGGTGTCGGTCTCGTGCAGGCCGTACTCCTTGAGGATTTCGGCCTTCTTCTCAGTGGTCAATGCCATGAGTATTTCTCCTTTATTTCAGTCCACACTATTCTTCAACGCGCAGCGCCGCCGTGGCGAGCTCCGCGTGCCGCAACTGTCGTGAACCACAGTCGCTAAGCCAAATCGTCATCTTACAGCCAATTAGCGCGGCAAATCAAAACGCTGCACTACTTGGCGCCCACCGTCCGGAAAAGTTCTTCGAGGTAGTCCACGAATTCATGGACGAAGCGTTCGTTGTCCACGCCCACGGCCACCTTCGCGGTAGGTTCCTGGCTCAGCCGGGTTTCATCGGCAATGGTGCGCCCGCGGGTGGGGCCTTGCGTATCCGTTTTCATATTGGTTTCGATGACCTCTACCAACGACGGATCTGCGGCTACCGCCACGGCCAGCGGATCGTGCAGACCGCAACCTCCCAAGTGGGGAGCCGTGGTGGCATAAGCGCGAATGTAGTAATCCACCATATCGGCGAAAACCTCGCCCGCGGTCGTTCCGGTCTCCCGCCAGCGCGCGGTTTCTTTTTCCGTCAACAGGGTGCGCAAGGTGACATCTAGGCCGACCATGGTGACATCTTGGCTGTGGCGGAAGAGGTAATCGGTGGCATCCGGGTCTTGGGAAATATTGGCCTCTGCCCACGCGGAGACGTTGCCAGGAACGGTCAGCGCTCCGCCCATCATGACGATGTGGGCGTTGGCGGCAAAGGTGGCATCGGCAAGCATAGCCTGGGCGATGGTCGTCGACGGACCTGTAGGAATAATGACCAGGTCATCACCGTAATCGCGCACGGCCTGCAAGAGGAAATCCGTGGCCGGCTGCGTGTCCTCGGTCTTACCGGACGGGCTAAGCGCGACCTCGCCCACGCCATTCTGGCCGTGGATGAAGGAGGAAATCTCGCTGGGCTGGAAACCGTCCGGGCTGGGCCCCGCAAAGACCGGGATATCAGGCCTATCCAGCAATTCCAGCAGCGCCAGGGTATTGCGCACCGCCAGCGGCACCGTGACGTTGCCATAAGTGCAGGTCACTCCAATGAGCTCAAGATCGGGGTGGGCCAGGGCATAAGCCAAGGCCAAAGCATCATCAATGCCGGTATCAAGATCGAGGATGGCCTTCATTTACTTCTCCTTTAAGAAATAGTCGTCGCTATTGCAGCCCTGCGCACGAGCATCGGCAGCCAGCACCTTGCGGGCGGCTGCGACGTCCTGAGCCATGGCTTCCAAAAGCTCATCGACGGAATGAAACTTCACCATATCCCGCAGGTGGCCCACGAATTTCACGGTTGCCTCATAGCCATAAAGATCGGCATCGCGGTCCAAGACAAAAGACTCCACGGACCGTTCTTCATCACCAAAGGTGGGATTCGTGCCAACAGAAATCGCAGCGGCATAGGCTACTTCGGGCTGCATATCCCCATCGAGGGGCGAATCAGAATGCACAATAAACCAACCGGCATAGACCCCGTCCGCGGGAATGGCTACGGTATCCGGGAAATATTGATTAGCCGTGGGAAATCCCAGTTCCTTGCCACCGCGCCCCGCACCGCGCACCACAGGACCAGTGACCGTAAAGTGCCGGCCAAGCGCCCAATTCGCCGATTCTATTGCGCCCCGGGACAAGCTTTGGCGAATATAGGTGGAACAAATCTGCACGCCGTCTTCATCCAGGAGCGGGATGATATCGACGCTAAATCCAAACTCCTCCCCCAGCTGCCGCATGGCTTCCGCGGTGCCGCTGGCCCCAGCGCCAAAGGTGAAGTTCTCCCCCACCACCACGTGGTGCGCATGGAGTTTGCCCACCAAGAGGTCGCGCACATAGGGGCGCGGCTCCACGCCCTCTAGTTCCTTGGTGAAGTCAATGACAAGCACCATCTCGATGCCCATTTCTTCCGCGAGCTCTAGCCTGCGCTCGAAACTCACCACAGACAGCGGCGCGCGCTCCGGCAAGAAAACGGAGACCGGGTGCGGGTCAAAGGTCACCATGACGGGGACCTGATTATTCGCCCGCGCGTGTTTCACACAGGCAGAAACGAGCTGTTGATGGCCGCGGTGCAAGCCATCGAAGACGCCAATGGTTACCGAGGTCGGCCCCACATCCGCGGGGATGTCATCGATTCCGTAACAAATATCCACGGAATCCATCGTAGAGCATAGACTTGTACCCTATGACTGATGCGCTCGCACATTCCGGACTTGTCATCGTTGATAAGCCTGCCGGCATGACCTCCCACGATGTTGTTAGCCGCCTACGCAGGTATTTTCACACCAAAAAGGTCGGCCATGCCGGCACCCTGGATCCCATGGCGACAGGGGTGCTGGTCCTCGGCATCGAACGCGGCACCAAATTCCTCGCGCACATGGTCGCCTCCACCAAGTCTTATTCAGCTACCATCCGCCTCGGCGCTTCTACCACCACCGATGATGCCGAGGGCGAATTTCGCTGGGGCAAGCCTGCGGCCGCACTGCACCGTTCCGCCATCGAGGCCGAAGTTGCCGCATTGACCGGCGAGATTATGCAAAAGCCCGCCGCGGTGTCCGCCATCAAGATCAAGGGCAAAAGGGCGCATGAATTGGTGCGGGAGGGCAAAGAGGTAGATATCCCGGCCCGCCCGGTCACCGTCCACAGCTTTGATATTCATGACCTGCGCGCCGAGGGCGATTTTATTGACCTCGATGTATCCGTGGAGTGTTCCTCCGGCACCTATATCCGCTCCTTGGCGCGCGATATGGGCGAGGCCCTGGGCGTCGGCGGGCATTTAATCGCCCTGCGCCGCACTACGGTGGGGCCCTTTGCGCTTGCCGATGCCCACATGCTCGACGATCTTGCCGAAAACCCCAGCCTATCCTTGAGCCTCGATGAGGCGCTCAAGCGCAGTTTCCCCGTCCTGCCCGTCACCGAGGACGAGGCCGCCGCTTTAGCGATGGGCAAATGGTTAGAGCCGCGCGGGTTATCCGGGGTTCATGCCGCAGTAGCCCCCAATGGCCAGGCCATCGCGCTCATTAAAGAGAAGGGAAAAAGGTTGGCCACGGTCTTTGTGGCGCGGCCGTCCACCCTCTAAGTCGGTGGCTGAGGGCATTGCTCGAGGAGATCTGAGCGGGTTTCTGTTCAGGCTGAAAAATCAAGGGCCGGAACCAGCGTAGAAACCACGACATAACCGCCCTCTAGAATCCACTTCCCGGTGATAAACGGCACGGGCGTCGGGCGGGCCAGGATATAGGAGATAAAGGTTCCATCCTCGCGGATATCGATCTCTGCCTGATCGAAATCCAGCCACCGATGCGTCATGGGAAACCACGCCTTATAGGTGGCCTCCTTGGCGCAAAACAGCAGGCGGTCTGGGCAGTGCACCCCAGCCTTTTCTAGGCGGGGCAGCTGCGGCATTTCCCCGGCCCGAGCAATCATGGTCAAGACGTGATCGGGCAGGCGCTGCGCCGGCTCCGCATCAAGGCCAATGGAGCGAAAATCCGTGGTGGAGGCCACCACCGCTGCGCGCAGGCCCTCCGTATGCGTCATGGATCCAATGAATCCTTCGGGCCACAGCGGCATACCCCGCTCTCCGCGCATAATCGGGTTAGTACCTGTAAAGCCCAGATCGCGCAGGGCCTGGTGCGCACACCACCGGGCATCGCCAAATTCGGACTTCCGGATATCGACCGCCTGCGAGACTATGGACTGTTCCTTAGGGTCGAGCTGATCATAGTTGAGTAGGTCGGACTCGCGGGCATCCGTACGTACATAGCAATACCGGGTAGTTTCTGGGAACAGGTCGGGGTATAACATCAATTCACCTCCCCAAACGTCGAAGTAACTGGGTATGGCCACGGGATACGGTGCGGCTGGTTACGCCATTCGCGCGGGTAGCCTAAAGAGACCTCGATATGGTCTACCCCATCCACATTCATCTTTGAAGGCATGTGCAAGTGGCCGTAAATGACAGCTTCTGCCTTGTACCGTCGCGGCCACGAACGCGTATGCCGCGAGCCGCTCCACAGGGCAATCTCTGGAAAGCGCAGAACCATCGTAGGTTCTTGCACCAGTGGCCAGTGGTTAACCAAGATAGTTGGGCCCTGTACTCGGGATAAACGCTTAATGGAATACGCCAAGCGGTCCCAACACCATGCGCGCACGTCTACGAAGGGAGCGATTGCTACCTCATCGGTCATGACAAGCTTTTTAGAGTGTGCCTGCTGCACCGCTTCTTCCACCGAGGTACCCGGTGGGCGGAAACTGTAGTCATACAGGGTAAAAAGCGGCACAATCGTTATCCCATTAAAAGCCGGATAGGGGTCCTCTGGGGTGATAACGCCGATTTCCCGGCAGGCGGCCACCAGGTAATCGTATTTTTCGCGCCCCTTGTACTGGTCTTGGGAACGAGAAAATAACTCGTGATTGCCTGGTGCCCAAATGACGGTGTCATAGCGCGCGGCCAAGTCCCGCAAGATGCGCAGGATAAGCTCGCTGCGCTCTGCAACATCGCCTGCCACAATGAGCCAATCGGCCGGATCGGGTGGGTTAAGTTCTGCAATGCGCGCAAAATTTTCACGGATCGCGCCGTGCAAGTCTGCTACTGCCCATAGCGTTGGCATTACCGCTCCCACCCGCCTTGCTCATCATCGTTACGGAGTCTCTCGCTGTAGTTAAATCTGTAGTGCTGTTGCTACTCGTTACAGTCACTGTAGCGCAGGTACTACTCTGCTACTACAGCCCATTTCATGGAATAGAAGCGGTAGACCACGCCGATGAGGCGGAAAGTAATGAATGCGGCCAAGCCGCACCACACGCCGGTAAGGCCCGTGCCCATGGCATGTGCGAGGAGCACCCCGGGCAAAAATCCCAGAAGAACCGAGGCAATAGTTAGGCTGCGCAAGAATGCCGCATCCCCTGCCCCCAATAGAACGCCGTCCAGGGCAAAGACCACGCCACCGGCGATGACCATGCCGACCAGGATCCACCACGGTTGGCTCATGGCATCGATGACCTCCTGCGAAGATGTAAAGACGCGCGGAATGATCCCGGCCCCGGCGGCGAAAACCAAGGCGAGGAAGCCTGAGAAAATGGTGGAATACATAACTACCTTGCTTCCCACGCTGCGCGCGTGGCGCGCCGAACCGGCACCCAAGGCCGCTCCAGTCAAGGCCTGAGCGGCAATGGCCAAGGAATCCAAAATCAGCGACATGAAATTCCACAGTTGCATCATGATTTGGTGGCCGCCCAACGCGGCTGTGCCCACGCGGGATACCACGGCCGTTGCGGTTAGAAAAGCCACCTGAAAGCTAGCGGAGCGCAAGATAAGGTCGCGGCCCAAAATCAGCTGTTCGCGCACGATGTGCCACCGAAATTTCCAAGAGCCTTCGTGCTGTTTATACAACTCGCGCACGAAGAGGCTCGCGATAATGCTCATTCCCAACACGGTGGCGATGGCAGATCCGGCAAGGCCCCACCAATACACGAATGCGGGTACGGCAATGGCTCCGGGAATCATTCCGGCAAGGGTGAAATAGAGCGGCTTCTTGGTATCTTGCACACCGCGCATCCAGCCATTTCCGGCCATTTCCACCAGCGTTACGGGAATCGCCAGGGCAGCGATCCGCAGCCACAGTGCGGTTCCGGCCGCAGTCGTAGGATCCCCGGTAAGCCACTGGGCAAAAACACCGCCGAAGATCCACATGATGAGGGCTAAAAGCCCACCCACGCCCAGGGCCACGTAGGTTGCTTGCACACCTTCTGCTACTGCCTCGGCGCGCTTTCCAGCGCCAAAAAGGCGGGACGAGCGAGCCGTCGTGCCATAGGACAGGAAGGTCAGCTGCGTGGTCACCACGGTATGGATCGTGGTTGCCGCGGCGAGCGAAGCCAATTCCTGGGCACCCAGGCGCCCCACCACTGCCGTATCGAGCAAGAGGTAGAGCGGCATCGCGGCCAGGACTCCAAGCGCAGGAAACGCGAGGCCGAAGACCTCGCGTGCGCTTACTGTCGTGGGGGTTGACTGCCTAGTGCTCATCGATGGCACTCACCAGCTCCGCGACGATTCGTTCTTCGCTTCCCGATGTCATATACCCGGCAGCGGGAATATGCCCGCCGCCGCCAAATTGGGTTGCCAGGGCGGCGCAATTGATCGTAGTCGAACGCAGCGATACCGCCCATATCCCAGGCGACTGTTCCTTAAAGACCACACCCAATTGCGTGCCCTCAAGGGCGCGCACGAAATCTACTAGGGACTCCACTGCGGAATCCGAATGACCTTCGATATCGGCCAAGCCTGCAACGAGGATGCCCACACCCATTTCACCAGCATGTTCAATGCGCAGCCCTGCTAGCACGCGGCCGACCATCTGGAGATCATCGGGAGTCGTGGCATCGAGCAGGTCCGTGGCAATCTGCTTGGTATCCAAGCCATAGTGCATCAAGCGCGTGGCCACATCGTGCATGCCAGGCCTGCCCCAACGGAAGCTACCCGTATCGGTCAAAAGACCCGCATACAGGCAGTGTGCGATGCTGCTTTCGATTTGCACCGACAGCATGTCCAGGATGGTCAATATGGCCACCGTGGTGGACTCGCACTCTGAATCAACCAAGTTTACTGAGCCAAACCCGGGATTGGACGAGTGGTGGTCGATGCACAGCACGCGCCCTGCCGTCGCCAGCTGGGCGATATCTGCGGAAAACAGTCCGGTGCGATCGATCGACCCACAATCCACGGTGACATAAAGGTCATATCCCTGCGGGAGCTCCCGCATGACCTTGACCTGATCTGCGCCGGGAATGGAGCAAAGATTAGGCGCAAAGTCCTTGTCCTGGCCAATGACCGCACAGGCTTCTTTCCCACTTTGTTGCACGGCTAAAAGCAACGCCGTGGCTGAACCAATGGCATCGGCATCCGGGCGCAAATGAGTGATAATACAGATGCTTTGCGCGCCAGAAATGGCATCGACTGCGTCCTGATATTCCTTGCGGGTCACTTAAGCCTCGTCTTCATCGGAGGTCTTATACGGATTGGCCTCGCCGGCGGGCTTAGCGTTTTCCTTCAATTTTGCTAGCTCTTCATCGCGAGCCCGAGCGCGCGCCAAGAGCTCTTCCATGTGCGCGGAGGCTTCCGGGACGGTATCGAGCTCAAAAGCAAGGGTTGGGGTAAAGCGGACGGACAACTGATCGCCGACGATCTTGCGCAATTGTCCCTTCGCGCGCTTAAGGGCTTCCTCAGCCTGGTCATAATCGGGTTCCGCATCGATATCGTGGCCACGCACCGTGTAAAAGACGGTAGCGTCGTGCAAATCACCGGTGACGCGGGCATCGGTCACGGTGACCATCTCCAGGCGGCGATCCTTAATCTGCAGCTCAATCGCACTAGCCACGATTTCCTGAATACGTTTTGCTAGCCGCGCCGCACGTGCGTGATCGACCATGAGAACCTCCAAGCTAAAGGGGAAAAATTTATTCCTAAATTACCGTGTCGCGGTATCAGAAACCACCAGTTTAGTTACTGACCGCACCCAATGGAAACCGCTTGAAAACCTCACACGCGAAAACGCGAAACGGCCCGCTCTACCTGCCGCACCTCGCGATCTCCCTCCGTAGAGAAAGAACCTTGAGGTGGGCACGCACAGCGGGCCGAAACTAGCAGCGACTAGTCGCGCGGTACCTCGACTTCTTCATAAGCCTGGATGATATCGCCTACCTGGATATCCGGGTAGGACAGCACCATACCGCACTCATAGCCGGCCTTGATCTCAGTAGCGTCGTCCTTTTCGTGACGCAGGGACTCGATCTTGGCATCGGCAGTAACCACGTTGTTATCGCGGAGCAGGCGAACCTTGCCGTTGCGGACAACCTTGCCTTCGGTGACCATACAACCGGCGATGGTACCCACCGAGGAGGACTTGAACAGGGCGCGGATTTCGGCCGCACCGGTGTCGCGCTCCTCGTAGATCGGCTTGAGCATGCCCTTGAGAGCGGCCTCGACTTCCTCGATGGCCTTGTAGATAACCGTGTAGTAGCGGATATCCACGCCCTCTTGGGTAGCGATCTCCGTGGCCTTGCCCTCCGAGCGAACATTGAACGCAATGATGACGGCATCGGAAGCGGCGGCCAACGAAATATTGGTCTCCGTTACGGCACCAACACCGCGGTCGATGATGTTGAGCTCGACTTCGTCCTCGGTCTTGATGTCCAACAGGGCATCTTCCAGCGCCTCGACGGAGCCGGCGTTGTCGCCCTTGAGAATGAGGTTGAGGGTCGAAGTCTCCTGCAATACCTTGTCCAGATCCTCCAGGGACACGCGCTTGCGCTGCTTTGCCTGCAAGGCAGAACGCTTACGAGCATCGCGCTGGTTAGCAATCTGGCGGGCCACGCGGTCATCATCAACCACGAGCAGGTTATCGCCAGCACCTGGAACGCCGGACAGGCCTTGCACCTGTACCGGGCGGGAAGGACCGGCTTCCTTGACGTCCTCACCAAACTCATCGAGCATGCGGCGCACGCGACCGTGTGCATCGCCTACCACGATGGAATCGCCGACGTGCAGCGTACCGCGCTGGACGATGACCGTAGCCACCGGGCCGCGACCGCGGTCCAAGTGAGCTTCGATGGCCACACCCTGGGCATCCATCTCTGGGTTAGCCGTGAGCTCGAGGGCGGCATCGGCAGTCAAGATGACGGACTCCAGCAGCTGGTCGATGTTCTGGCCCTGCTTAGCAGAGATATCCACGAACATCGTGTCGCCGCCGTACTCTTCTGGCACCAAGCCGTACTCCGTGAGCTGGCCACGGATCTTTTCCGGCTGGGCCTCCGGCTTATCCACCTTGTTCACGGCCACGACAACCGGGATATCGGCAGCCTTGGCGTGGTTGATGGCCTCAACCGTCTGTGGCATGACGCCGTCATCGGCGGCGACTACCAAGATGGCCAAGTCGGTGGACTTCGCACCGCGGGCACGCATGGCGGTAAAGGCCTCGTGACCAGGGGTATCCAGGAATGTGATGGTGCGCTCGCCATCCACGTCAACCGTGGTCTGGTAAGCACCGATTCCCTGGGTAATACCGCCGGCCTCGCCGGCTGCCTCATTGGTCTTACGGATGGTGTCCAACAGGCGGGTCTTACCGTGGTCAACGTGACCCATGACGGAGACGACTGGAGGGCGGTGTTCGAGGGCCTCTTCGCCACCTTCGTCCTCGCCGAATTGCAGGTCGAAGGACTCTAGCAGCTCGCGGTCCTCGTCTTCTGGGGAGACGACTTCTACCTTGTAGTTGATCTCGTCACCGAGCAGCTGCAGCGTATCTTCCGATACGGATGCGGTTGCGGTGACCATTTCACCAAGGTTGAACAGTGCCTGTACCAATGCTGCTGGATCGGCACCGATCTTCTCCGCGAAGTCAGACAGCGAAGCGCCGCGGCGCAGGCGGACGGTCTGTCCCTTGCCATCTGGCAAGCGGACGCCGCCTACGACGTGCTTCTGCTGCTCTTCAAACTCATGGCGCTTTTGCCGCTTCGACTTCTTGCCCTTGCGTGGTGCGCCACCTGGACGGCCGAATGCACCAGCGGTGCCGCCGCGACGCCCACCGCGTCCACCGCGGAAACCGCCGGGACGACCGCCGCCTGGGCCACCTGGACCACCAGGTCCGCCGTGACCACCTCGACCGCGGCCGCCGCGTCCACCACCGCTCGGTGCCTTGGAGGGCATCGAGGCAGGGTTCGGATGCGAAGGCATCATGGCTGGCGACGGACGACGTCCACCGCCGCCACCCTGGCCTTGGTTCTGATCCTGGCCCTGACGGTTAGTGCCGCCCTCGTTGCGGCCGCCGCGTTTTCCACCGCGGTTATCGCCGGGACGGTTGCCGCCGCGCTGCCCCTTGGAGCCACCGGGGCGTGGGCCTGGTCGATTGTCGCCGCCACCCGTGGAAAATGGGTTATTGGCTACGCGGCGGGATCCGCCGGGCTTAGGCATCGGTCGCGGAATGGCGTTGCCAGGGGTCGGACGCTCGCCCGACTTCTTGGCATCGCCTTGGCCTGCGTTTTGACCTGGCTTCGGTGCACCTTGGCCGGGCTTCGGTGCTGGCTTGCCAGCGGCAGCGCCCGGCTTTGGTGCTGCCTTACCAGGCTTGGGGGCAGCCTTAGCGGACCCTGCGCCTGGCTTCGGTGCGCCGGGCTTAGGGGCAGCGGATTTCGCTCCGCCCTGTGCGCCAGCGCCTGGCTTTGGCGCAGGCGATGCCTGCTTCTTGGCGCTGCCTTGACCGGGCTTAGCGGACTTAGCAGCTTTCTCAGCCTTATCTGCCTTAGCTTCGGTGGCATCGCCACCGGACTGTGCTTCATAGTGAGCACGCATCTTCTTGACCACCGGTGGTTCGATGGTCGAGGATGCGGTTTTCACGAACTCGCCTTGTTCTTTCAGGGTGGCGAGCAGTTCCTTGCTGGTTACTCCGAGCTGTTTTGCCAACTCGTGAACACGTAGCTTTCCGGGCACTTGTCTCCTCTTGGTATCGCCTAGGAGCCAAGGCCGCGAAAAACTGGCCTGACTCCTAGTTAAACGTTCTGGACTTTCATCGCTGATGCTTCATCGTTGTGCGCTCATCAGTGTTCGGTCTTCCTTTTTAACTCTGGTGTGTACGAATCTTGTGCAGCTTGTTCCGCACACGGTACTTTTTCGCCCTGTACATTTTCGCACTGTGCTTCCAAGTACCTACGTACCTGACCTGTGTCCACGGATGCGGACGTGCGGAGCGCGCGCTTGAAAGCATGTTTGCGCTCAGCTAGCTCGAGTGCAGAAAGCGTGGGGCTAATCCATGCGCCGCGGCCGGGAAGCCGCCGGAATGGATCCACCACCGCGCGGCTGCCTTGAGGATCATTGGCATCAATGACCACCCGCAGCAGCTCCGTATCGGGCATGCGGCGACGCGTAGCGATGCAAGTACGAAGCCGTTGAGTCTGCGACATCGAACTCCTTAACTTTCGCTGCGTCTGCATGTCCCTTTCTGCATCTGGGCCGTTTACTAGCCTACGCTATTTATCCGCATTTCCTTAATTCGCGTCCGCGTCTGAATGAATATCGATCTTCCAGCCGGTCAAACGGGCGGCTAGGCGCGCGTTCTGGCCTTCCTTACCAATGGCAAGGGACAGCTGGTAGTCAGGGACGATAACTCGCGCCACCTGCTCTTCGCTATCGAGCACGGTCACCTTGATCACCTTGGAGGGGGCCAAAGCATTGCCCACATATACGGTGGGATCCTCGCTGTAATCAATGATGTCGATCTTTTCCCCACCGAGCTGGCGCATGATGTTATTCACCCGCTGACCGCGCGGGCCAATGCACGCGCCCTTGGCGTTGAGGCCTTTAGCGTGGCCAATAACAGCGACCTTGGAGCGGTGCCCAGCTTCGCGGGCAATGGCGATCATTTCCACGCTGCCATCTGCAACTTCCGGAACTTCCAGTTCGAAAAGCCCGCGCACTAGCTCCGGGTGGGTCCTGGACAAGTTGATCTGCACATTGGCGCCATTGCGGTTTACGCCCACCACATACGCTTTGATGCGGTCACCGTGCTGCAGCTTCTCTCCGGGGATTTGTTCTGCGGGAAGCAAGATTCCGTCCTGCGATTCCAACTCGGAACCGAGCTGGACCACAACGATGCCGCGGGCATTGGCACGCGCATCGCGCTGGACGATGCCACTGACAACGCGCCCGCTAAGCTCCGAATAGGAATCAAAAGTGCGCTCGGCTTCGGCCTCGCGCAGCTTGCGCAAGATGGCTTCGCGCACGGCGCGTGCACCCACGCGGCCAAAGTTATCCGGGGTGTCATCGTACTCGCTGGTTACCTCCCCGGTTTCGGAGTCGCGCTCGGTAACGATGACACTGACGGCACCGGTGGTGGTATCGATGTCTACTCGGGACTTGGTGCCTTCGGCCTTGCCCTCCGCGGTGGATTCGCGGTAATCCAGGTAGGAATACAACAAGGCACTTGCGATCGACTCCAACAGGTCATTGACGGGGACCTGCCGTTCGGATTCGATGGTACGAAGTGCCTCAAGATCAATATTCACTTGTCTATCCTCTCGATTGCCGGTTAGCTCTCGGCTTCTGCAAATGGCTGGTGCACGGCGTCCAACTCACGCTGTGATGGCTGTGCAAACTCAATTTCTACCACTGCGTGGGCAATGTTTTCCAATCGCTCCACTTCTGTATGCACCTCGTTTTTCTCAGAGGTGATAAGGACAACGGCATTTTCGTCCGCGTTGAGCGCGCCGATGCGCGCGGTGTGGCTCGTGTCGTCGCCGCGATTAAAGGTCACCTTCCGTCCCTTGTTGCGGCGCCAGTGGCGCGGTGCGGTCAGCGGCAAATCCACACCGGGGGTAGAGACCTCCAAGGTATATCCGGCGCCAAAATTCAGCTCGCCCGCAGCCTCTTTTTCATCGAAGAAGGCCGAAATATCGTCGGAGACTTCCTCCAATACGTCAGAGCTGGGCCGCCTATCGCCATCGATGCGGATGATGACCTGTGATTTCTTTCCCGCCTTGGTGGTTTTAATATCCTCCACGTCCAGCCCGCGGGCTTCTAGGCGAGGTTGGAGCAAATCAGTTAATTGTTGTGCATCTGGGAAAGCCATGCCCACTAGCCTACGTCCTTCGAGGTACAGTCTTTTGGGTGAACCGCCGACGTATTGCTTTAACCTGTGTAGCCTCGACTGCCGCCCTGCCCGCCCTCGCGGGCTGTTCCGCAGTCGATTCCGTCGTCGACTATTTTGGCCCGCGCCCAGAAGACGCGCTCGAGCGCCTCGCCGTGGCCGCCGCGAGCGATAGCCTCGCCCTCCAGGGGGTTGATGATGTGGCCGCGGATATGCGCAGCTCGCAGGCCGATGCGCTGTATGAGGAGATTGCGCGCCTCTGCGGCACCGATGACCAAGGAAACGTCCCACACAGCTGTGAGGTGGAACGCCCGACGCAGGCACCACCTGCCACAGATTCCTCCCAGCTGCTAGAAGAAGCCGCCTCTGCCACAACGGAAGCCGCCGATGAGGTCAGTTCTGAGTCGCGGCCCATAGTCACGCAACAGGCCATCACGCTTAATGCCTGGCTGCCTGGCGATGTCCCCGATATTCCCACGCTCTCCCAGCCACACCGCGAGAGCGCGGCTGATTTGTTGCAGTGGGAATACGAGCAGGTCTTTGGCCTGGATTTCGCCCGGGCTTATAGCGATCCTGCTGCCGAGGGGCGCATCGATAAGCTCTTAAGCCTCCATCACCGCCGCATCGACCAACTGCAAGAGGCGCTTAGCCAGAATGGCGGGGCTCCCCAGCCGGAGCCTGCCTATTCTTCCGGCGCAGCCACGCTTCCCAGCGATGCGGACTCCGCTGCAGCCTTCCTCGATACCTTGGTTGAACTAGACGCAGACAAGTGGCACGCGGCTGCGGTGGCTGCCGCACAACAAGAAAGCCCAAACCAGGAGTGGCTGAACTGGTTAATCGGCATCGCCGCCGAAGCCAAGGCCGCATAGCTTCGAGTATTGACCCACCGTGTCTACCTGAACATTCACTGTCCGGCGGGCAGAGAAAAGTCAGCGAGTTATAGGCCGATATTCATTGATAATTCGTTCGGCCCTTACGTAATTTGGTGGATTACGTGCTTGGTGGAGATACCACAAGCCCCAAAACACAATGAGAAGGAGTGCTTTCTCAATGCGTACTAAGAAGACCTTGCTCACCATGGCCGCAGCTACGTTGGGCATCGTCGGCATTGCCGCACCAGCTGCCAACGCCGCCCCCGAAAGCGCGTGGGACCAGGTCGCCGCGTGCGAGTCCGGCGGTGACTGGCACATCAACACGGGCAATGGCTACCACGGCGGTCTGCAGTTCTCGCAGCAAACCTGGGCCGGTAGCGGCGGCACCCAGTACGCGCCTACCGCTGATCAAGCCACCAAGCAACAGCAGATCGAAATCGCTGAAAACGTTCTTGCCACCCAGGGTGCTGGCGCATGGCCTAATTGCGGCGGCCCCGTGGCTGGCTAATCGGCTTCCTCCCACAGCGGTAGCGTGATGCCGCCGCCAGCGCGGCATCACGCAGACAACCGACTCCCCCCCGGTATTCTTCTCGGGCCCTATTGCCCGGGAAAACAGGGGAGTCGGTTCTTTTTGGTTTTATGCCCTACCCTGCGCAACCTTCCATGCGTAGCGAATCAACGGAATCTGCAGCGGCAGCCGAATGATGTGATAAAGCTTCTTCGGCCATCCCGCATCGCGCTCGATCCAGGCGTGGTACATATTCGCCGGCCACACGGCAAGAAATAGCGCCGCGGCTGAGGCGCCACCGGATTCGCGGGTGGCGCGATCAGTAAGCAAACAGCCAGTAGCTATTTCCCAGGCGCCGGAGGCAAAGTTATACAACCGTGGCGAGCCCGGCAGCTGCGGCGGCACAATGGATTCGAAATTCTTCGCGCGTAGGAAATGCAACGCTCCCATGGTGATAAGAGCCGTGGGAAGCACCTTCTTATTAAGTCTCATGCTTCCCCACGATACCTTGCCGCTGCTTATGAGCGCTGGGCCTTGGCGCGGTGCTTTGAGCTAAGCCCGCACCAACTCGAGGAGTTTATCCACTATTTTCTCCGCTGGGACCTCCAGCGTTTCCTGCCCGCGGATGCGCAGCTCGATGATGCCATCTTTGAAGGCGCGTCCCAAGATGGCCACAAACGGCATGCCGAGCAGCTCTGCATCCTTGAACTTCACGCCTGGAGAGACCTTCGGGCGGTCATCAAAAAGCACCTCAAGGCCCGCCTGGGACAGCTCTTCTACCAACTTATCGCCGGCCTCCATGGCCGCTGCATCCTTATTCGCCACCGCCACGTGCACCTGGTACGGCGCCACCGCAACCGGCCAATTCAGGCCCTTATCATCGTGGCGCTGCTCTGCCAGCACGGCCAGCATGCGGGAGATGCCGATGCCATAAGAGCCCATCGTGGGAATAGCGCGCTTCCCGTTTTCATCAAGAATCTGCACGTCAAAAGCCTCGGTGTACTTCCGGCCCAACTGGAAGATGTGGCCCAGCTCGATGCCGCGCTGCAAAGCCAAGGTGCCCTGGTTATCTGGTGCGGGATCGCCCTCTTTAACCTCGGCCGCTTCCACAAACTCATCGACGTGGAAATCGCGGCCTGCCACGCAGCCCACGACGTAGCAGCTTTGTGCATCGGCGCCGGTGATCCAGGAAGATCCCTTGACCACGCGGGGATCGGCAAAGACCTTCACGCCATTGGAATTCAGCACGCGAGGGCCCACAAAGCCCTGCTCCAAGAAATCGTATTGCGCGTAAATCTTATCGCTTGCCAGGCTGAACTCGGCCGGTTCCAAGGCCGCTTCAAGGCGCTTGGGATCTAGTTCGCGGTCGCCCGGAATCAGCACGGCCGCCAGTTCCTTCTTCTCTTCAGAATCCTCTAGCGCCGGGTGGGTTACCTCCACCATGACGCACTTGAGGATATCTGTGGCCCGAACCTCATGGCCGTCGACCGCAATGTCCTCGGTCTTCGCCCAGTGCACAAGCGCTTCAATGGTGGCGGCATCCGGGGTCCGGTATTCCTTTGCCGCCGGCTGGCCCGCGATGTCCTTTTCTGGGGGCGCTTGGGTCACGACCGCCTCTACATTGGCTGCATAATCGCCCTCGGTAGAGCGAACAAAAAGGTCTTCGCCCACCTCAGAAACTGCCAAGAACTCCTCGGAGGCGGATCCGCCCATCGCCCCAGAAGTGGCCTTACAAATGGCGTAATCGATTTCCAAGCGGTCAAAAACATTTTGATACGCCTTGCGGTGGCGGGCGTAGGAGGAATCGAGGCCCTCATCGTTCATATCGAAGGAGTAGGAATCCTTCATCACGAACTCGCGCCCGCGCAGCACCCCGGCGCGGGGGCGTTCCTCGTCGCGGTACTTGGTCTGAATTTGATACAAGGTGACCGGGAAGTCCTTGTACGAGGAATACATGTCCTTAACGGCATTGGCAAACATTTCCTCGTGCGTGGGGCCCAGCAGCAAGTCCGCGTTCTTGCGGTCCTGCAGCCGGAATAGGTTGGGACCGTATTCCACCCAACGGTTGGTCTTTTCATAGGGCTCGCGCGGTAGCAGCGCCGGGAACAGCATCTCTTGCCCGCCTATGGCGTCCATTTCTTGGCGTACTACGTCTTCAATCTTGCGCAGGGTGCGCAGCCCCAACGGCAGCCAGGTATAAATGCCCGGCGCGACGCGGCGCACATAACCGGCACGCACCAGCAGCTTGTGGCTGGGGACCTCGGCATCGGCTGGGTCCTCACGAAGGGTGCGGAGAAATAGTTCAGAAAGGCGGGTAATCATGGTCAAAATATACATCGCTACCCTATCTATATGCTCATTGTCCTCCCTCCTTCAGAAACCAAGGCTCATGGCGGCACGGGAAAGCCGCTTGATTTTGCCAACCTATCTTTTCCCGAACTAAGCGATACCCGGCGCGAAATCGCCGCTGAGCTGCAGTCTCTTCCTATTGATGAGGCGATGGTTGTGCTCAAGCTCTCGGAGAAGCTACGCGGTGAGGCTGAATCGAACAATCAGCTTTTTACCACCCCCACCATGCCGGCACTCGAGCGCTATACTGGCGTGCTTTTTGATGCACTTTCTGCATCCACCCTTCCCTCATGGCAACGCCTTGCTATTGGCGATGCCCTCTTCGGGCTCCTGCGCGCGGACGACCCTATCCCCCATTACCGCTTATCGGGCGGTTCCAAGCTGGGCGGTCGCACCATGAAGTCTTATTGGGGCAAGCAGGTAACGCAGGCGTTAGAAAACATCGACGAGCTGGTGGTGGATCTGCGCTCGGGCACCTACCAGCAACTGGGCCGGCTGCCTTCGGCCGTGACGGTGCGGGTAGAAAGCGTGCAGCCGGATGGCTCGCGCAAGGTGGTCAGCCACTTTAATAAGCACTATAAAGGCCTGTTGGCCCGGGAGCTGGCGCTTTCGCCTGCCGATGCCTTCAGCGCCGCCGATGTCGCCGCTATTGCGCGCGCTGCCGGCATGACGGTAGAAGAACCACCGCACGGCTCAAGGGAGCTTACCCTCGTCGTATCCCCATAAGGTGTGAGTGCCCGCGGGGAGCCTAGACCACGGCGCGGCGTCGCTGGACGGCCGCGGCCCCGCCGAGGACCGCTACCACCATGGCCAAGACGATGACTCCGGATGCCCATTGCGGGGCCATGAGCCCGAAGGTGTCTTGGCCTTGAAAGAAGGTGCGCAGGTTGGCATCGGGCAAAATCTGCAGGATGATTTTGGCCCAGCCCATGTCCATCGAGGTCAGCACGCTTTCGATGACGAAGTATTCGATAATGAGCAGCATGGCCGCAAAGGTGCCGCTGCGCAGGATATAAGCCAGGCTAGTGGCCAGCAGGGTATAGACGATGTATTCCATAAAGGTAAACAGAAACACGGCGTTATCCGGGTAGTGCACGAAGCTGGAGAAGTCATACGAGCTGCCGAGCGCAGCGTTAAACAACATTCCGAGGACGCCGGCCAGGCCCGCGGCGGCGACGTTGGCCACGGTGATGACGAGGATTTGGCTCGAAAGCACCTGCAGGCGCCGATTGGTAGATAGGTAGCTCCAGGCTACGGTGCCTTTTTGTAGGTCTCCGCCGACTAGCGTGGCCGAGGAAAAGATCATGATGACCACGGCGAAGATGGCGCCGATGGCTAGATCGGAGGATTGGAGGGCGCTGTCGTCAGTGCGGAGAGCTCCCATCAGCACGTTGGCGGCTGTTAGCCCAACGGTGATGATAGCGAGGTAGACCCACGTAGAGCGCAGGGAAAATATCTTGCGGGATTCGGAAACGATGGTACTCATGGCTCGTCATCTGCCTTTCTTAAGCGAGTTATGCGGAGCGGTAATCCAGGTGATCTGCGGTAGCGCCAAGGAAGGCGTCTTCTAAGGAGGGGTGCTTGACCTCAAGGCTGCTGATGCGGATGCGGTGGTCAAAGCACAATTGGCCGACCTCATCGCGGTCTAGGCCGGTAATGCGCAGCACTTCCCCATCGAAGGAGGTTTGTGCCTGCGAACCGTGCAGCAAGCGGGCCAGTTCTTCTGGTTGGTCCACCACGACCTCCACGGTGGCGGCACCGGAGGCATTGACGAATTCTTCTACCGTTCCTTCGCCAACGAGCTTGCCCTTGCCGATGACCACTAGGCGGTCCGCCGTCAGCTGCATTTCTGACAACAGGTGGGAAGAAACCAGCACGGAGCATCCCCCAGCGGCGAATTCACGGATGCGGTCGCGCATCCAGTGCACGCCCTCAGGGTCGAGGCCGTTGACGGGTTCATCGAGAAGCAAGTGCTTAGGTTCTCCCATCATGGCGCAGGCAAGGCCGAGGCGCTGCTTCATGCCAAGCGAATAACCCCCGATGCGCTTTTTCGCCACCTTTCCGAGCCCAACACGCTCCAGGGTGTCATCGACGTGATCCATCGATACCCCCTGCAGCGCCGCCATATAACGTAGGTGCGCGCGGGCGCTGCGGCCGGGATGGAACCAATTGGCATCAAGCAAGGTGCCCACCGTGGAGGCGGGATCGGGTAGTTCGCGGAACGGTGTTCCATCGAATGTGGCGGTGCCGGAGGTGGGATTTTCTAGCCCCACGCACATGCGCATCGTGGTGGATTTGCCGGAGCCATTGGGCCCCAAGAACCCGGTGACTTGGCCATCGGGAACCTCAAAGGAGAGGTTGTCTACTGCTGTAAAGGAACCGAATTTCTTAGAAAGCTGTGTGACTGTGAGCATGGTTTTATCGTGTCGTTTTCCCGGCGCGATGTAACCATCCTCGAAGCGGATTTAGCGGTTCATCCCTGGGGATGAGAGAGCAGCTCTTCCACGGTGACCACCCCATGGGTATAGGCATACAGCACGGCCTGGACGCGGTCGCGGGACCCAGTCTTGGTCAGCACGTGGCGCACGTGGGTCTTGACCGTTGCCATGGAGACAAATTCCTCTTCAGAGATTTCGGTATTCGAATATCCCAGCGCCATAAGCCTTAAAATATCCATCTCGCGCGGGGTAAGTTCCGCGGACGGCGGAGCCGTCGCGGTGGTGGTGCCTGGCTGTGCAGCCGCAGCGGTGTGCGCAGCCGAGTGCGCCTTCCTGCTGTCCCCACCCTCCTCGCTGCGGACTTGTTGGAGCACCTGAGCTGTAATGCGCGGTGAGAGCACGGCCTCGCCTGAGTGCACGGTGCGAATGGCTGAGAGCAGCTCCTCGGGTTCGACGTCTTTGAGCAAGAATCCGGATGCCCCGGCAGAGATTGCGCCGTGGACAAAGTTGTGATCATCAAAGGTGGTCAGCATGATGACCTTGGTATCTGGGAATTCAGGGAGCACTTCCTCCGTGGCCGCAATGCCATTGACCCGCGCCATCTGCACGTCCATGAGGATGATATCGACGGGCTCTTGCCGCGCCAGGTCCAGTACCTCATCGCCGTCGGAGGCCTGCCAGACCACGCTCATATCCTCCTGCGAGCCAATCAGCATGGCGAACCCGGCGCGCAGGAGCGGTTGGTCATCGACAAGCGCAATGCGAATGGGCTCAGGTTCCTGTTCCGGATTAGACATGCGGTACCTCCACAGTGATTGCAAACGTTTCATCCTCGGCCTTGGTGGACACACTGCCACCATAGGCCTTCACACGCTCTTTCATCCCGATGAGCCCATAGCCGGGACTGTGATCCTCGTCCGGCTGCGCCATGGGGTTGTGCCCCTCGATAACAAGCGCCGACTTATCGCTGCGAAAGCGCAGAGTTCCCCTGTTCTGGTTGGAGTATTTGAGCATATTCGTCAGTATCTCCTGCACGATGCGGTATATGGTGAATTGATAAAGCTCGTCGCTATCGGCGGGTAACTTTTCCATGCCGTAAACGGTGATATCGAAGCCAGCGCGCCGGGCCTCTGAAAATAGGCCTGCGATGTCTGAGGTGCCTGGGGCTTTGGTTTCCCCGCGCGCGTCTTCTTCGCGCAAGACGGATAGCAGGCTACGCATCTGTCTTAAGGATTCGCGGGAGGTGGAGGCGATGGTATCGAGCGCCTCCGTGGCTACCTTGGGGTCTTTTGCAGCGGCGAACCGGGCGCCATCGGCAAGCGCAATGACCCCGGCGAGGTTGTGGGCGACGATATCGTGCATCTCGCGGGCGATGCGGTTGCGCTCCACGGCGCCGGCCATCTCCGCGCGCTCAATGAGCAGCTGTTGACCCTCCCGGCGCTTCCGGTTATTGGTGCCGAGCAAGTAGAAAAAGCCGAGGACCGGCCAGCCGAGCAAGATCGTGCCGGCATAGGCAAGCAGCGGGCTCATGGTCGCATCGCCTAAGCCGATATCGCTGCCTGCGAAGACCTTTTCACCAAACAGGCTTGCGGTGGTTCCCGCCAGGGAGCCCAGGGCAATCCATGCAAGCCAGATATAGCGCAAGCGCTTGCGCGAGTGCGTGCCAATGAGAAAAGCCGTGTAGGCGAAAATCGGGGCGTGGAAGTTCGCCAGGGAGGCCAAGGGCGTAAAAATGCACAACGTCATCGTGCCGGCGATGAAGAAAATGGACTTTTCTTGCAGCTTGGGATGCAGCCACAGCGCAAGCGGAATGCCGACGGTGTACAAGACCGCCACGATGGCCTGGAAGGGTGAATCGGTGTGCAAAAAGTTCGCGGCGTTGGGCAAAAGCACGCCGAAGAACACAGGGATGAGGATTCGCCACGGCGGGCCAATCCAGTCGCGCAGACGATCCGGCCAAAGCTTAGACATAAGGGCAAGGCTAGCGCAGAAGCTAACCCGCCGGCCTCATCCTCAGGGCTGACTAGACTGGCTGGCATGCAACTCCAGTTCTTTGAAGTCGATGTCTTTGCCACCTCGGCGTTTTCCGGTAACCCGCTCGCCGTCGTGGCCCATGCCGATGGGCTCTCGACGCAACAGATGCAGGCCATCGCGCACTGGACCAATTTTTCTGAAACCACGTTTTTGCTTGAGCCCACCGATCCCGCGGCGGACTATCGCGTGCGCATTTTTACCCCGCACGAGGAATTTGATTTCGCCGGCCACCCCACCTTGGGTAGCGCCGCCGTCTGGCGGGCGCTCGGCAATGAACCTCAAAAGGAAGGCACCATTGTGCAGGAATGCGGGGTAGGGTTGGTCTCCGTGCGCGAGCGCGAGGCAGTTTATTCTTTTGCCACCCCACCCCTGCGCGCTGGCGGTCCCCTGAGCAATGCTGAACTTGCAGAGGCCTGCGCGGGATTGAATATCTCGGAAGCAGACGTCCTTGATTCCGCCTGGGTGGATAATGGGCCCGGCTGGCGGCTTATACAGCTGCGCGATGCCGCGGCCGTGCGCGCGGTTCAGCCCGCTGCCACTCGTCCCAAGGTGGGCGTGGTGGGAATGCGTGATAGCGCCGCAGACGCGGGCTCCGCTGCCTATGAAGTGCGCGCGTTTACCGCAGAATTCGAGGATCCCGTCACCGGCTCTTTCAACGGCGGGGCCGCGCAATTCATGCGCTCGCGCGGGCTGGTTCCCGCCCGCTACACCGCCTGCCAGGGCAGCCAGCTGGGAAGAAACGGCGAGGTCTTTATCCACGATGACGGCACCGATATTTGGGTCGGTGGCCGCGTCCACATCCGCGTGCAAGGACAATTGGAGGTCTAAAATGCACCTACACCACGACTATGCCGATCACCTGCCGGAATTTGTGGCGGCAACCCACGGCGAAGAACAACCGGATCCTAAGCTCGTAGTCCTCAATGAAGAGCTGGCAGTGCAGCTGGGCCTGGATACTGACTGGCTGCGCTCTGCAGACGGCCTGGATTTCCTTTTAGGCCGCGACAGTGGGCATGCCATGGCCTATTCCGGCTTCCAATTCGGCTCTTTCAACCCACAGATGGGCGATGGCCGGGCCATGCTCTTGGGCGAGGTGGACAAAGACGGAAAACTGTGGGATCTCCACGCCAAGGGCACGGGGCTTACCCCCTATTCGCGGTTGGGTGCCGATGGCCGCGGCACCCTCTCGTCCATGCTGCGCGAGTACTTGGTTTCTGAGGCCATGCACGCCCTCGGCGTACCCACCACCCGCTCGCTTGCTGTGATTTCTACCGGCCGTCCCATCCAGCGCGGCCACGTGCAGCCGGCTGGCGTCCTGGTCCGCGTGGCGGCAAGCCATATCCGGGTCGGAACTTTTCACTATGCCGCGCAGTCTGGCCGCCTCCAAGACCTCGCGGACTATGCCATAGCGCGCCACTGCCCTGGGGCAGATTACCGGGAGTTTTTCCAAGGCGTCATGGACCGCCAGATTGCCACCGTGTCTTCGTGGATGCGCTTGGGCTTTATCCACGGGGTGATGAATACGGATAACACCACCATCTCCGGCGAAACCATTGATTACGGCCCGTGTGCCTTTATGGAGTCCTACTCGCCCGATACGGTATTTTCCAGCATTGACCAGCAGGGACGCTATGCCTTTGGCAATCAACCAGCGATCTTGGGCTGGAACCTCGCCCGGCTCGCGGAATCGCTGGTGCCGCTATTCGATGCCGATATCAATGCCGGGGTCGAATTCGCGCAAGAGACCATCAATGGGTTTCAGGAGAAATTCGCCTCCCAGCGCCGCAGCGATCTGGCAAGCGCCCTCGATACCTCCACCGAGGTAGCCTCGGCCTACTTTACTGCCATGCAGCTTTACCGGCCGGATATCACGCTGGCGCACCGTGCGCTTGCCGATGCCGCCCGCGGCCGCACCCTTCCTGCCCAAGAACTATTTAAGGAATCGGACTTCGTGGATAGCTACCTAGCCACTCACCCCTCCCCGGATGCCGTGGATGCTGCAATGCCCCGGGTCATTCCCCGCAATATGGCCGTCGAAGCCGCACTGCGCGCCGCTGAGGCAGGCGATATGCAGCCCTTTACTGATCTGCTCCACGCCGCGACCCATCCGTGGCAGCCGAATCCGTCTTACGAACAACCCGATCCGGATGGGCTTGCAGGTTTTCTTACCTACTGCGGTACCTAATTTTCTAACAACTCCGAATTCAGGGGTTGGGCATCACAAAGCCCTCCGCGCAATAGGTTTTGCACGGAGGGCAGGGGCCAGGAATTAGCCCAAAGCCGAAGGGTGGGTGTTTAGCGCTCCAGCTTCAGCGTCTTCTGGGTGTATTCCCACATCTCGTTGTAGAAGTCCTCATCATTGGCCAGCTTCATGCCGTAGGACGGGACCATCTCGCGAATCTTATCGCTCCAGTCAATCATGCGCTCGCCAAAGCAACGCTCGAGCAGCTCCAGCATGACGGCTGGGGCAATGGAAGCACCCGGGGAAGCGCCGAGCAGGCCGGCAATATTGCCTTCCTGGTTATTGACCAATGCGGTTCCGAACTCGAGGGAACCGAAACGCGGGGCGCCTGCAGGCTTAATGACCTGTACGCGCTGACCGGCAATCACGGTCTCCCAGTCGCTTTCCTTCGCATTCGGGACGTATTCACGCAGGGATTCGACGCGGTCAGAGAAGTCCTTGCGCACCTCATCAATGAGGTACTTGGTCAGGCCGAATTCCTGTACCGCAACACCCAGGTAGGAGGTGATGTTATCCGGGCGGATAGACTTGAAAAGGTCCAGGTAGGATCCCTTCTTCAAGAACTTCGGGCTCCAACCGCCGTACGGGCCAAACAGCAGGCCCTTCTCGCCGTCGATAACGCGGGTATCCAGGTGCGGCACGGACATCGGAGGAGCACCGACTGCTGCCTTACCGTAGACCTTGGCCTGGTGCTGCTCAATAAGCTCCGGGTTCTTGGCGCGCAGCCACAGGCCGGAAATGGGAAATCCGGCGTAGCCTGCTACTTCTTTCACCTTTGCCTTGCGCAGCAGATCCAGTGCGTAGCCACCGGCACCGACGAAGACGAACTTCGCCTTCACCACGGTGATATCGCCGGTGTGCTTGTTCTTGGAATAGACCTTCCAGTCATTTCCATCGCGGTCGATATCGAAGACCTCGTGGCCGTAACGGATCTCCGTTCCAGATGCGCGCGCAGCGGTCAGAAACTGTTTGGCTAGGGCGCCGAAGTTCACATCGGTTCCGACTTCGGTCCAAGAGATAGCGACTTTATTGGAAAAGTCGCGGCCGTCCGCCATAAGCGGCAGCTTCTCCGCAAAGGTGGATTCATCATCAGAGAACTGCATGCCGGGGAACATGTGCTTTTCACTCAGCACCTCGTAGCGGCGCTTCAGGTAGTCCGCCTGGATTTCACCTTGAGCGAAGGACACGTGTGGGACTGGGTTGATGAACTCGCTAGGTTCAGTCAGGATGCCGTTGTTGAGCTGGTGGGACCAGAACTGGCGCGACTTCTGGAACTTCTCGTTGGTGGCAATGGCCTTAGAGATATCGATGCGGCCGTTCTTCTCTGGCGTGTAGTTGAGCTCGCACAGAGCAGAGTGACCGGTACCGGCGTTATTCCACGGAGAGGAGGATTCCAGGGCGGGGCCATCAAGGCGCTCAAAGATCATCTGGGTCCAGCTCGGCTCCAGCTCGCGGAGCATAGCGCCCAGGGTGGCGCTCATGATGCCGGCACCGACCAGTGCGACATCAACCTCATCTACAACTTGTGCTGTCTTCTTTGCTGAGGACACTGTGTTATAACCTCTTCGGATTGAAAATTTATATACATCGGCGCATTCTGCACCATATATTTTAAGCGCTTTGCGCCCCACACCGCGACTGTTTTGCACAGACAACCTGCCGATGTGTCACGCATTAACGCCTTACCTTACGCTTTTCTCCACTCGATTGGTTTTTCTCCCCCACCCTGGCCGCCACATTATAGGACGCCGTGTAATACACTTCACATTGAGTGGAAGTAATGGCAGGTCACGCAGCTACCGTAGCGAACCCCTAGAGTTGACTAGACTCGTGTCATGGCTACAGCAACTCCGTCATGGGGGCCCGATATCCTCGGCCCCGATTTTCAATCAGCCACCCTCGACCTTGGCCCCGATCCCGATGGCGAGGGGGACGTTGTCACCACCCTCGTCCATTACGCACCAGGATCAAGCGAAGGCTCCGGGGCGGCGGGCTCTGCCGATTCTTCATCGCCTTCCCGCCCGGCCTTGGTGTGGCTGCACGGGATGACTGACTACTTCTTTCACTCACACGTTGCAGAACACTTTGCGGCGCAAGGCTATGACTTCTATGCGGTCGATCTGCGCAAATGCGGCCGCTCGCATAGGCCTGGCCAGTCCTGGCACTACGTTTCAGATTTGTCCTTATATAACGCGGATCTTTCCGCGGCCCTCGATGCCATTGCGAATGACAAGGTAATCATTATGGCCCACTCCACCGGTGGCCTGATTGCGCCGCTATGGATGGACTTTTTACGCCGCCATGATCCGGAGCGGTTCTCCCGCCTTAAGGGGCTGATTCTCAATAGCCCTTGGCTCGACATGATGGGCGTTCCCGGTTGGGCAGTCTCCGCGCTGAAGCCTGTCATATATTCCACCGCCAAAATTGCACCCAAGACCGCCTTGTTTGGGGACAGCCTCACTGCCTACGGCGAATCGGTGCACAGTGATTACTACGGCGAGTGGGACTATGACCTCAGCATGAAACCCCTAGCTGGGCATAAAAAATATATCGGATGGTTGGCCGCCGTATTCCACGGTTTCGATGCCATTCACAGCGGCCGTATTAACACCGGAGTCCCCGTATTGACGCTGCAATCTACCCGCTCCCTATTGGGAACTCCGTACTGCGATGCGGTCAATCATGCGGATTGCATCATCGATGTCGCCCAGACCCGGCGGTGGGCAAAAGAGCTCGACGCGCACTACACGCTGCATTCCATCGAAGGCGCGCGCCACGATGTCTTTTTATCCCTCCCCCACCCCCTAGAAGAGGCCTTCGCAGCGTGCGATGCGTGGCTTCCCACCATCGTGGAAGCCCCTACACCAGCATAAATACCCGAATTGGACACATGAATTAAGGTACAAATATGACCACAATTGATACAGCAAATACTCCTGCCGCAGAGGAACACTTCGACCTCATCATCATCGGCACCGGTTCCGGCAACTCCATTGCTAACCGCGACTTTCACGATAAGAAGATTGCCATCATCGAAAAGGGCCGTTTCGGTGGCACCTGCTTGAACGTCGGCTGCATCCCCACCAAGATGTACGTCTACGCCGCCGATGTCGCCCTCGCCGCCCGCGAAGGCGAGCGCCTCGGTATTGATGCCCAGGTCAACAACGTGGAGTGGAGCTCCATCGTGGAGCGCGTCTTCCACAACCGCATTGACCAGATCGCCCAAAGCGGCGAGGACTACCGCCGCGGTGACAAGACCCCAAATATCACCGTCTACGATGAGCACGCTCGCTTCGTTGGCCCTAAGACCATCCAGACCGGCGATCACGTCATCAGCGCCGACCAGATCGTCGTCGCTACTGGCTCCCGCCCGGTAATCCCTGAGGTCTACGCCAATTCCGGCGTGAAGTACTACACCAACGAAGACATCATGCGGATGGACCGCCAACCAGAAAGCCTGATCATCGTAGGCGGCGGCTATATCGCCATGGAGTTTGCCCACGTCTTCGATGGCCTCGGCACCAAGGTCACCGTGGTCAACCGCAGTGAGACTCTGCTGCGCCACCTCGACTCCGATATCTCTTCGCGCTTCAACGAGCTTGCCCGCGAGCGTTTTGATGTGCGGATTGCTAATGGCACCAAGCTGGAAGAAACCGACAAGGGTGTGAAGCTCGAGCTCGATAATGGCGATACCCTCGAGGCAGATGCGATCCTGGTCGCCACTGGCCGCAAGCCGAACGGCGATCTCATGGATGTGGACAACGCCGGCATCAAGCTACTGGACAATGGCCGCATTTCCACCGATGCTCATGGCCTCACGGATGCAGAGGGCGTATGGGCGCTTGGCGATGTCTCTTCGCCCTACATGCTCAAGCACGTTGCCAATGCCGAAGCCCGCACCATCCAGCACAACCTGCTCCACCCAGAGGATCTGCAGGAGCTTCCGCACGACAACGTTCCTGCCGCCATCTTCACCCACCCACAGATCGCTACTGTGGGCTTGAAGGAAGAAGAAGCTCGGGAGCAGGGCTTCGATGTCACCGTGAAGATTCAGAACTTCGGCGACGTGGCCTACGGCTGGGCCATGGAAGATACCACGGGTATTTGCAAGCTGATTGCGGACCGCAAGACGGGCCAGCTCCTCGGTGCCCACTTGATGGGCCCGCAGTCCTCCACCCTGATCCAGCAGCTGATTACCGTAATGACCTACGAGATCGACCTGCGAGACTTTGCCCGCAAGCAGTACTGGATCCACCCAGCTCTTCCTGAGGTCGTAGAAAACGCCATCTTGGGTCTCGAGTGGGACTAGGCCCCAAAGGCCCCATAGCTAAAGCCGCCTCCCCGACCCTCGCGCAGTAATTCACGGGTTAAACGACAAAACGTGTTGTTTTTCGGCGTGTCGAGTTAAACGACATTTTGTGTTGGTGGGGGTAGGGGTTTA
>NZ_JBEHFT010000017.1:0-47707 GCF_040225455.1 Corynebacterium sp. KPL2838
GCCGACCGTTGAGGTTTCCACCATGCCCCAGACGTGCACGACGTCGACGCCGTAATGCTCCTCCCACATCTTGATAAGCTGCGGCGGTACAGGGGAGCCGCCGGCGAAAATTTCCGTCAGCGTCATGCGCTCTGGCGGATTGTGCATGTAGTGCACGAAGAGCTGGATCCAGATGGTGGGCACGCCGTGGGCCACGCGCGGCGACGTGGCTGCAATGACCTTGGCGAGGGTGGGGGCGGAGACATCGGCATCGGGAAGCACGAGCGGGGTGCCCGTCATGAAACACGTAAAGGGAACGCCCCAGCTCAGCACGTGGTAGATGGGAATGCAGCACAGGAAGGTCTCGCCGTGGGTAATGCACAGCGAATCCGAGGAACGCAGCTGCATGGCCTCGAGGTAAAGCGAGCGATGGGAATATAAAACGCCCTTCGGCGCGCCGGTGGTGCCGGTGGAATAACACAATGCGGCGGCGGTGCGCTCATCGAGCTCGGGCCAATCGTAGATGGTAGAGCGGCCATCCAGCAGCGCCTCGTAGGAATAAAACTCGATGCCGCGCGGGAAATGGTGGGCAAAGCGCTGCGGCGATTGGGAACCGGTAAAAATCACCGAATGCACAGATGGCGCGCCGTTTAAAACCGTGCCCAACTGCGGGGCGAGCCGGGGATCGCACACGATGACGGAGACCTCGGCGTGGCTGATGATGTGGCGAATCTGGTCATTCATTAGCTGCTTATTCAGCGGGGTGAAAACCGCGCCCTTGCAGGCAGAGCCAAACATGACCTCGAGGTGCTCAGCGCAATTCCACATGAAGCTACCCACGCGCTGATCGCCGGTGATGCCAAGGTCATCGTGTAAAACATGGGCAAAGGCTGCTGCGCGTGCAGCGATATCGCGGAAGGTAACCTTTTCTGCGGGGCCAAACTCGGACCCGGTTCCCTCGCCGTGCCAAGTGGTAACAGTGGTATTGCCGTGCACTGACGCGCCGTATTCCAAAATACGGGTTAAAGACAGGGGAATATCCATCATCGTGGAAAGCATGCTTCCACTGTAGCGGTGTCCAAGTACTCACCGCGAAGCGAATGCGCTATAATGGCCTTCGACTGATAGGAAAGCGGGAAAATCTTCCCAATCCTATGCAATCGGGCCCAGTGACAGGTCCCATCGTTATACATTGCCCACAGTCGTTTCTTGAATTCTTCCGCCCCCGCGTACTGGCTACAAGGGGGATTTCCCTTAAGGTAACCGGAAGAGGCCTCATGCTTATTGCCCCGGCAAGGCGCGTTAGCGCCTTGGCACGAGGGCGAAAAGATAAGAAAAATACACATCGGCTTCCAGTGCACCCGCCCAAGCTTCCCTGAAGTGGGGGAGGGCGGATCCCAACTATGGACCTGGTCAAGCAACGAAAGGATATCCGTGAGCGATACGGACAACACCGCGGCACAGGATCTCGCATCCCTGAAGCTGCCGGAATTGCGCAAAATGGCCGCCGAGCGCGGTCTTCGCGGCGTTTCAGCCCTGCGCAAAGGGGATCTCATCACCGCCATTAAGACCGGTCAGGTTCCCGCAAAGGCGAAGGCAAAAATAGAGCAGGCAGAAAAGGTAGAAAAGGCCGAGAAACCCGCGAAGGATGCGGCGCCTGCCAAGCAGAAAGAAAAGCCCTCCAAGAAGGATGATCGCAGCGAGAGCGATAACGGCAAGTCCGGCGAACAGCAGGACAATCGCGGCAAAGACCGCAAGGACAACGGCGACGACCAGCGCTATGAGTCGCGGTCGCAGGCCCGCCGCGCGCGCCGCAATCGCGCCCGCCGTCAAGAGCGCCAAGAGCAGGGCGACAATAACCGGGGCGAGAATAACCGGGGTGATGCGCAGGAGCAGAACCAGAATCGCCACCAGGACCGCCGCGAGGACTCCCAGGATGGCTCCGATAACCAGGGGGACAAGCAGGGCGAGAAGAACGGCGATAATAATCACCGCAATAATCGCAATGACGATAATAATTTTGACCGCGGTAACCGCCGTGGCCGTCGCAACCGCCGGAATCGCCGGGGCGGCCGGGGCAATAATGATAACCACGGCGGCGGCAATGACCTGCAGGTACGCGAGGGCGATGAGCTGCAGGCTGTCGGCGGCATCTTAGATGTCGTAGACAATAACGTCTCGTTCCTGCGCACCACTGGGTACCGCGCGGGCGATGCGGATGTCTTTGTTAATAAGAACATCGTGCGCCGTTTGGGCCTGCGCTCTGGCGATGCCATTACCGGTCAGGTCAAGGTGGCTGGGCCTACCCACACGCACGGCAATGGTCGCAACCGCCGCAAGTACAACCAGTTGGTGCAGGTCGATACCGTCAATGGGATCGATCCCGAAGAGGCAAAGCACCGCCCGCACTTTAATAAGCTCACGCCGCTGTATCCCAATCAGCGCCTGCGCTTGGAAACGGACCCGAAGATCCTGACCACCCGCGTCATCGACCTGATTATGCCGATTGGTAAGGGTCAACGCGCGCTCATCGTCTCGCCGCCGAAGGCCGGTAAGACCACAATCTTGCAAAACATCGCGAATGCGATTGCTACCAATAACCCCGAGTGCTACCTCATGGTGGTGCTGGTGGATGAGCGCCCTGAAGAGGTCACGGACATGCAGCGCTCCGTGAAGGGTGAGGTCATTTCTTCTACCTTTGATCGCCCGCCATCAGAGCACACCTCCGTTTCCGAGCTGGCCATCGAGCGCGCAAAGCGCCTGGTGGAGCAGGGCAAGGATGTCGTGGTGCTGCTGGATTCCATCACCCGCTTGGGCCGCGCGTACAACAACTCCTCCCCGGCATCGGGCCGCATCCTGTCTGGTGGTGTGGATTCTAATGCACTCTACCCGCCAAAGCGCTTCTTGGGCGCTGCCCGCAATATTGAAGAGGGCGGTTCGCTGACCATCATCGCCACCGCAATGGTGGAGACCGGTTCTACCGGCGATACCGTCATCTTCGAGGAATTCAAGGGGACGGGCAACGCGGAATTGAAGCTGGACCGTGGAATCTCGGAACGCCGCGTATTCCCGGCTGTGGACGTCAATCCCTCCGGTACCCGCAAGGATGAGCTCCTGCTAGTGCCTGAAGAGGCGCGCATCATGACCAAACTGCGCCGCATCCTGTCGGCTCTGGATTCCCACCAGGCAATTGACCTGTTGATCAAGCAGCTTAAGAAGACCCGCTCGAATGGCGAGTTCCTCATGCAGGTAGCTTCTTCTGCACCGATGGCTGCGGATAAGGACGAGGAAGACTATGTCTAATCAAGTTTCCATGGTTGATGACATTGTGTCGGAATACCAGGGCATTGAAATGCAGATGGGCGACCCAGAAATCGCCGGCGATCAGCAGGCTTTTCGCAAGCTGTCCAAGCGGTACGCGGAGTTGCGCCCCATCATCATGGTCAACGACGAGCTGACCCAGGCACGGGAGGATCTCGCGGACGCCAAAGAAATGGCTTATGAAGACCACGACTTCCAAGAAGAAGCAGACCGCCTAGCCGAGTCTGTGGAAGAACTGGAAGAAAAGCTGGCTGACCTGCTCGCCCCGCGCGATGAGCAGGACTCGGAAGACATCATCATGGAGATCAAGGCCGGTGCCGGCGGCGAAGAGGCCGCGCTCTTTGCCGGCGACTTGGCCCGCATGTACGAGCGTTTTGCCGATAAGATCGACTTTAAGTGGGAGGTCTTGGGCCTTAACGAATCCGACTTGGGCGGCGTGAAGGACATGACTATCTCCTTCCGCGCTAAGTCCCCGACGCGCGATGGCGCATGGTCCGTCTTCAAGTTTGAAGGGGGCGTGCACCGCGTGCAGCGAGTGCCGGTCACGGAATCGCAGGGCCGCATCCAGACTTCTGCCGCCGGCGTGCTGGTGTACCCAGAGCCCGAAGAGGTCGAATCGGTCAATATCGATGACAAGGATATCCGCGTCGACGTGTACCGCTCCTCCGGTAAGGGTGGTCAGGGCGTGAACACCACCGACTCGGCGGTGCGCATTACCCACCTGCCCACGGGGTTGATTGTTACCTGCCAGAAGGAACGTTCACAGATCCAGAACAAGGCCCGTGCCCTGCAGGTGCTGCAGGCTCGCCTGGACCAGATGGAGCGCGATGCCCGCGAGGCCGAGGCTGGCGAGCAGCGCGCCTCCCAGGTGCGCACCATGGATCGCTCCGAGCGCGTGCGCACTTATAACTGGCCCGAAAACCGCATCACGGATCACCGCATTGGTTACAAGGCCAATAACCTGGATTCCGTGTTGAACGGCGATATGCAGGATCTCATCAAGGCCCTGCAGGACCAAGAGCGTGCCGAGCGCCTTGAGGCCGAGGGGTAATCGCGGTCGATGGAATCGTACGGTGAGGCGCTGCGCCAAGGGGTGCAGCGCCTTCGCGTTGCTGGAGTAGGAAGCCCCGAATGGGACGCACGAATTCTTATGTCCCACCTCATTCACTGCGGGCATTTGGATATTCCGCTGCATGAGCCACCCATGCCCGGCTTTGACGTGGCCTTTGAGGCGCTTTTGCGTAGACGGGAACAGCGCGAGCCGCTGCAATACGTGCTGGGCACGGGGTGGTTTGGGCCCCTAGAACTAAAGGTGGGTCCAGGCGTGTTCATTCCGCGCCCGGAAACTGAGGTGATGGCGGATTGGGCGGTCCACCACGCACCGGGCCCGCGCATGGTGGATTTGTGCTCGGGTTCGGGCGCGCTGGCGCTCTACCTGCAGCATTACGTACCGCAGGCGGAGGTGAGGGCAGTCGAGCTTTCCGATGCCGCCCTCGAGTTCACCCGCGCCAATACCAATGGCACCCGGGTCGAGGTGGTGCAGGCGGACGCGATCGACAGCCAGACTCTGGCGGACTGGAATGGCACGGTCGATCTCGTAGTGAGCAACCCGCCTTATGTACCGGAAGATCCAAATTTGCAACCGGAGGTATATCACGATCCGTACGTGGCAGTCTTCGGTGGCGATGACGGCATGGGAGTAATCCGCGGGTTGATTCCCACCATCGCCAGGCTTTTGCGGCCTGGTGGGGTCATGGCGATTGAACATGACGATACGACTGGCGATGTCGTGCGCGATGCGGTGCGTGACCACGGTGGCTTTGCCCATATCGCGCCGCTTAGGGACTTAACAGGCACGCCGCGCTTTATTACCGCGCAGCGCGCGGTAAACTAAAGCATCACCGTCGGGCAAGAAGGGGATTATTGATGCAAGGAAAAATTTATAATTGCGCCGATGACACCGAGCGTGAGGAAGGCGTGAGCATCGCCACCAAGGCAGCCAAGTCTGGGCGGCTCGTGGTCATGCCCACCGATACGCTGTACGGCTTGGGCTGCGATGCCTTCGATAATGACGCGGTAGCCAATTTGCTCGCTACCAAGCAACGTGGGCCGGATATGCCGGTTCCCGTGCTCGTCGGCTCCTGGAACACCGTTCGCGGCCTTGTCGCCTCGTATCCCGATTCCACCCGCGACCTCGTCGAAGCCTTTTGGCCAGGCGGACTATCCATCGTCGTGCCTCAGGCCCCGTCCCTGCCGTGGAACTTAGGTGATACCCGCGGCACTGTCATGCTGCGGATGCCCCTTCACCCGATCGCCATCGAGCTTTTGCGCGAGGTTGGGCCGATGGCGGTTTCTTCTGCCAATATTTCTGGCCACCAACCGCCGACGACCGCGCAAATGGCCAAGGCTCAATTGGGAAAGGCCGTCACTGTGTATTTGGACGGGGGAGAAACGGACATCGGCAAGCCCTCGACCATCATCGACCTCTCCGGTGACCATCCATTCCTACTGCGCGAGGGTGCATTATCCGCGGAGGAGATTGGTGAGGTGCTCGGCGTCTCCGCTGACTCGTTGCGCACCCGGCCCCAAGGATAGAAGGAGCATTTCGCGTGAGCGGCACTGGCGTACCGCTGCGCGAGTTGGCCTTGGTCATCCTCGTAGCAGCGACATTTACCTACCTGACCACCGGAGTGGTGCGGTCCTTTTTGGTCCGCACGGGCCGGGTGGCAGAAATTCGCCTGCGCGATTCCCACTCACAGCCGACGCCCCGCATGGGCGGGCTCGCCATGTTTACCGGCTTTGCGGCGGCGATATTCCTCGCAGCCCAGCTCCCAGCCTTGACTCGCGGGTTTATGCCCGTGACCCCAGAGATGAGTGCGGTGTTGTGGGCGGCGCTGGCCATCGTGCTTTTGGGGATTGCCGATGACTACCTGGAACTCGGGGCCCTCATTAAACTTTTTGGGCAGCTCTTTGCCGCCGCCCTTATGAGTGGTCTAGGCCTAACCTGGACGCTGCTTTTTATCCCCTTCGGTGGCGGTACCACGGTAGTCCTCGACCAGATTCAAAGCACCCTCCTTACCGCTTTTTTCACGGTCCTGCTCATCAATGCCATCAACTTCGTTGACGGCCTTGATGGCTTAGCCGCGGGCCTTGGGCTCATTGCGGGCGGCGCCATCTTGGTCTTCTCGCTGACCGTCCTGCATGACCAGGGCGGGGCGGTATCGGCGTATCCACCCGCAATTATTAGCGCCGCTTTGGTGGGGATGTGTGCGGGCTTTTTGCCCCATAACTTTGAGCCCTCCCGAATTTTTATGGGTGATTCCGGCTCCATGCTTATCGGCCTCTTGCTCGCTGCGGCCTCCACCTCCGCCTCCGGCAAGATCAACATGTCCCTCTACGGCACCGTGGACATCGTGGCGCTTTTGTCACCCATCCTCGTGGTGATCGCTGCGGTGTTTATTCCAGTCTTAGACCTTGTCTGGGCGGTAATTCGCCGCCTATCCCAGGGGCGCTCGCCGTTTTCTGCGGACAAGGCACACATCCACCACCGCCTTTTGTCTCTGGGGCATACGCACCGACGCACCGTGCTCGTGTTGTATCTCTGGGTGTCCGCGGTAGCCTTTGGTGCGGTGTCGTTTTCCATCGTGCCAGCGCCAGTTGCAATCGGCCTGTCCATCATGGCGTTGTTGATTGCCTTTGGCGCGACGCTGATTCCACTGCGGCAGGGTAAGATTGGGCTCAGGTCGTCGGATGATTGCGTATTGCGTGACTCGCCGAGTGCGTGAGGTAGGGTGAATGTCCGTGAGTGACACAACGGAAAATCCTAATTTCGATGACCCGCGCCTGCCGCTGCAGCGCGCCGTAAAGAAGGGGGCTACGGCCCTCGGCATCTTTACCATCATTTCTCTCGCCGTCTGGGGCGGGGCACAAGGTGTCGCCGGGCTTTGGGGCGTTCTCGTCGGCGCTGCCCTCGGCGGCGGCTTTGTCCTGTTTACCGCGCTGTCGGTGCTCTTTACCGCCCACTCGACGCCCTCCACCACCATCGCGGTGGTATTGGGCGGTTGGCTTATCAAGTTGATCGTCCTCATCGGAGTTCTGGCCATTATCCGGGACATGGATTTCTATGACACGTGGGCGCTGTTTCTCACCGTCGTCGTAGCACTCATCGTTACCTTAGGCTCTGAGGTCTGGGCCGTGGTCACCTCCAGGATCACCTACGTGTCCTGAGTAGGGCAAAAAGAGTTAAGCCGTCGCGCACCAGGCTTGCGCGGCGGCCTTTTGGGTTAAGTAGCAAAATGTGTGTCTGGTGGGTGTGTCGTCGGCTGGGCACCTTTTGTCATTTCATGGGTCCTTTTCTGATTCCTATGGAGTGTGAGTATTCGGTTGGGATAGCGTTGTCGTAGAAGGCTGGTCGGCCTGTTTCCGGGTCGGCTGTGTTGTGGTCTTCTGGGGTAAGGCCTTTGACTTTGGCGAGTTGGTCTTGCCCGAAATTGCACTGCCTGGCGATCTCTAATGGGTCGTCAGGCAGTTGTGTTCGTGAATACAGGTACCATTCCAGCATTTTGCGTTGACGTTCTCCTGTTCTTCCACGGTGAGCATCAGCGATGCGTTTGAGCGGGGCGTTGACTCCGCCTTCGAGGCTGTTTGTTGTTGCTACCCAACGCTGTGGCATAAGAGCATGTGGTGGTGGCTGCAGGTAGGTAAATAGATGTTGTTTCTGCGAAAGGTTCCGCAGTGATTTATAGGCTTGGCGAACGCGTAAATGGGTCCATTCCCACTTGCGGTTGGACCTGCGGCGATGTGTAGGCGCCAGGGTTTTCTCGCAGAGGAAGTGCTTATAGACCTGGCCGAAGTCATGCAGGTTCTTCGTCCATTCCCGTGCTTGGTCTAGAGTGCTGATTTTGGTTAATTGCAGCGCTAGGCCATAGATGGCTTTGCCGGCATCGGTACGTGGCCGGCTGGTGGTGTATCGGCGGATTACGCGTTGGGCATGGACTAGGCAGCGTTGAATTGGTGTGTTTGGCCAGCATGTTGCGATGGCTGATTGGGCGCCGAGTCCGCCATCAAGTACGACGCATAAAGGTGGCGCTATGTTTTTAAGTAATTGAATATAGGCATCGGTGGATTCTCTTTTAGCCCAGTGCCAGGCAATGACGTGGTCATGGCTTGCTGCGACAAGCAGGCAGCCTGCAGCGGTGTAGGTGCCGTCGATGAAGATTTGGTCGTAGATTCGGTGCGGGTCCGGGGCATTAGGGATATCGATAAGCCATAAGGGCTCAAACCGGCGGTTGAGAGTCCACCGGCTTATTCCTTGCTGCTGGGCGAGCTGCGTCAAAGACGTTGTAGATACCGCGTAGCGGTAGAAGGCGCGGAAGTCTCGGGCCTGGGTGTGGTCAGTTCGTTGGCGGGTTAAGGAGCTTCCGCAGTTGGGGTCTTTGCATCGCCATCTGGTTTTCCCTTTGGATGTTGTGCCATTTTTCTTCATCTGCCCTGCACAAATAGGGCATCGTGGTCGGTTAGTAGTCACCGGAAAATTCAACCAGCCCACCACATACCACATGCAGGTGCCATTCCGGTGGATTGAACAAAAAGCAGGGCCGAATAAGCCCCAACAGCTTATTCAGCCCCTATTTAAACAAGCTCACCAGCGCTTACCCTGAAACCGAGACACACTTCCTGCTACTTAACCCGGCCTTTTTATGCCTGCATGCTGGCATTAATGGATGCTGGTCACCCCCGAGGAGGTGTGTTGACCTGAGGGTGTGATCAAATGCACGTTTGTGAATTGGGCAGGAATAGCGCGGTTTTGTATGGCAAAAGGCGGAAATGGCGCTATCGGGTGTGGCTTATGGGGCCCCCACGTGCGAAAACTGTTGATCCAGCTGATACGATTTGCAACGGGTTACCGCGGGGTTAAGTGTTGCGCTTGAATCCTGCACGGTAAATCCCTGTCTTGTTCACGCTGATGTGCGACGGAGTCCGTGTTCAAGGCAGAGAGTTTGAGACGTCCATCGCACCACAGAGACCAGCTATTGGCTGTGTGGCCCGAACACGGGAGAGAACGCTGAGCGTTACAACATTGGCTATGAAAGGGCACTTCCATACGCCCGATCTAGGTGAAGAATTCTTCCCGGGGCAAATTGATGCCGACCATCTGTTTTTTGGCGACTTCGCCGATGGATGGTTCGCGCTTGATCGCCTGATGCTGATTCGCATTTTGATGACGCTAATTGTGGTGATCCTTTTCTGGGCTGCCTTTAAGAACCCTAAGTTGGTTCCTTCTGGCATTCAGAATGTAGGCGAGAACGCGGTCGACTTCGTCCGTGTACATATCGCCGAGGACATTTTGGGTAAGAAGGAGGGAAAGCGATTCCTGCCAATTATCGCTAGCATCTTCTTCGCGGTTCTGTTTATGAACGTCGCGACCGTTATCCCGGGACTTAACGTCTCGCCAAACGGTCGTATTGGTATGCCAATTGTGTTGGCAGCCGTTTCGTACATCGTCATGATTTACGCCGGTGCCAAGCGCTACGGCTTGGGCAAGTTCATTCGCTCCTCCGTAGTGATTCCGAACTTGCCACCGGCATTGCACCTTTTGGTGGTACCGATTGAGTTCTTCTCTACGTTCATTCTGCGACCGGTTACCCTTGCAATTCGTCTCATGGCGAACTTCCTTGCTGGACACATCATCCTGGTTCTTCTCTTCTCTGCTACGAACTTCTTCTTCTGGCAGCTAAATGGTTGGACCGTCCTGTCTGGACTGACCGTGGTCTTGGGCTTGGCTATGAGCCTGTTCGAGATTCTGGTTATCTTCTTGCAGGCGTACATCTTCGCCTTGTTGACGGCGGTGTACATTGAGTTGTCCTTGCACGCTGATTCGCACTAAGGACGAGGTCGACGAGCGCGACCGAGTAATCCACCTAATTACACAACACTGACATTCGGTCCGATACGGACTGAAGATTTTTACGAAAGGGAACGACTTTCACCATGAACGAAATCATTCTGGCACAGGATGCTGCTACGACGTTCGAAGGCTTCGGCACCATCGGCTACGGCCTTGCTGCTATCGGCCCTGGTATCGGTATCGGCATCGTCGCCGGCAAGACCGTTGAGGCTATGGCTCGCCAGCCGGAGATGGCCGGCCAGCTGCGTACCACCATGTTCCTGGGTATCGCCTTCACCGAGGCCCTGGCCCTTATCGGCCTCGTTGCCGGCTTCCTGTTCTAAAAGTACGAGTTTTCCAAACCGAAACTTTTAAGACGGGAGACCTATGAATAACGTCGTTTATTTGCTTGCAGCAGAGGGCGAGGAGAACCCAGGTTCGGGTAGCTTCTCCGTTCTTCTGCCCAAGAACTATGACATTTTCTGGTCTTTGCTGTGCTTCATCGTAATTCTCTGGTTGTTCTGGAAGTTCGTACTTCCTCGTTACACCAAGTTGCTCGAAGAGCGTGAAGACCGGATTGAGGGCGGCATGAAGCGCGCTGAGGCTCAACAGGCCGAGGCTAAGGCTGCTCTAGAAAAGTACAATGCTCAGCTGGCTGATGCCCGCGCAGAGGCAGCCGAGATCCGCGAGCAGGCGCGCGAGCGCGGCAAGCAGATCGAGGCTGACGCGAAGAGCCAAGCGGAAGAGGAATCCCGCCGCATCGTCGCCAATGGCGAAAAGCAGTTGGAAGCTTCTCGTGCGCAGGTTGTTACTGAGCTGCGTTCCGAAATGGGACAGAACTCCATCAACTTGGCAGAAAAGATTCTGGGCGGCGAGCTTTCTGACGCCTCCAAGAAGTCCTCTACCATCGATGGCTTTTTGTCCGAGCTCGACTCTGTGGCACCGGCCGGAAAGTAGGCAACTATGAAGGCAGCTAGCCGCGAAGCACTCGCGAACTCACAGTCCCGTGTGGATGAAATCCTCGCTGGCGATAAGAATGTTGCTAGTGCAGTCCAAGCGGGCCTAGACATTTTCGAGGTCGTCGACGTTTTGGATGGGGACCGCGAATTGCGCGTGTCCTTCATTGACGTCGCAGCCCCGGCTGAAGCGCGCAAGTCCTTGGCCGAGAATCTCTTTGGCTCCAAGGTTTCTGCCGGTGCGCTGAGCATCCTGCAGGAAGCTGCGGCGAACCAATGGTCTTCGCCGAAGGACTTCGTCAACGGGCTTGTTTCCTTGGGCCGCCGCGCATTGTTGCGTGCCGCCGAGGCACAGGGCCAGTTGGGCCAGGTCGAAGACGAGCTTTTCCGCTTGGCACAGATTCTGGACCGCGAGGGCGAGCTTACCCAGCTGCTTTCCGATCGAACTGCTGAATCCGCACGCAAGCGCGGATTGCTGGCAAATGTGCTCTACGGCAAGGTGACGATGTTTACTGAAGCGCTCGCGCTGCAGGCCATCAGCCGCCCAGAGCAGAACCCCATTGATGACGTTGCCGGATTGGCCGATACTGCAGCAGCGCTGCAGGATCGCACCATCGCGCGCGTAGTCGCTGCGGGTGAATTGAATGAAGGCCAGCAGGCAGTACTCGCTGAGAAGCTGGGCAAAATTTATGGTCGTGCGATGTCCATTCACTCTGAGGTTGACACCAGCCTCCTCGGTGGCATGCGCATCCGCGTCGGCGATGAAATCATTGACGGCTCGACGGCAGGCAAGATTGCCCGCTTCCGTGCCCAGATGGTGTAGCCGAAACGACAGAAACGATTTAAGTAAGTGCTGGAAGATACTACCGAGAGCAGGAAGAACATGGCGGAGCTGACGATCTCCTCCGACGAGATCCGTAGTGCGATTGCGAACTACACCTCGAGCTACTCCGCGGAGGCCTCCCGTGAGGAGGTCGGCGTGGTCATTTCGGCAGCTGACGGTATTGCGCAGGTTTCTGGCCTGCCATCCGTTATGGCGAATGAGCTGCTCGAGTTCCCCGGCGGCGTAATTGGCGTCGCACAGAACCTTGACACCAACTCCATTGGTGTCGTGGTCTTGGGTAACTACGAGTCCCTCAAGGAGGGCGACGAGGTTAAGAGGACCGGCGAGGTCCTTTCCATCCCCGTGGGCGAGGACTTCCTCGGCCGCGTTATTAACCCACTGGGCCAGCCCATTGACGGCTTGGGCCCAATCGAAAGCGAAGAGGAGCGCGTCCTCGAGTTGCAGGCACCTTCGGTGCTGCAGCGCCAGCCGGTTGAAGAGCCAATGCAGACCGGCATCAAGGCTATCGATGCGATGACCCCGATCGGCCGTGGTCAGCGTCAGCTGATCATTGGTGACCGTAAGACCGGTAAGACCGCGGTGACCATCGATACCATTTTGAACCAGAAGGCTAACTGGGAGTCCGGCGACAAGGACAAGCAGGTCCGTTGTATTTACGTCGCCATCGGCCAGAAGGGCTCGACCATCGCCAGCGTGCGCCGCACCCTTGAGGAGCACGGCGCGCTGGATTACACCACCATCGTGGCGGCCCCAGCTTCTGATTCCGCCGGCTACAAGTGGCTGGCACCGTTCTCCGGTGCTGCATTGGGCCAGCAGTGGATGTACCAGGGCAACCACGTCCTGGTTATCTACGATGACCTGACCAAGCAGGCTGAGGCATACCGCGCAATTTCGCTGTTGCTGCGCCGCCCGCCGGGACGTGAGGCTTACCCAGGCGACGTCTTCTACCTGCACTCCCGCTTGCTGGAGCGCGCTGCCAAGCTTTCCGATGACATGGGTGCCGGCTCCATGACCGCACTGCCCATCATCGAGACCAAGGCTAATGACGTCAGTGCCTTCATTCCGACCAACGTCATTTCCATTACTGACGGTCAGGTCTTCTTGGAGTCCGACCTCTTCAACCAGGGTGTTCGCCCGGCTATTAACGTCGGTGTGTCCGTCTCCCGTGTTGGTGGTGCGGCACAGACCAAGGGTATGAAGAAGGTTGCCGGTAACCTCCGTCTTGACCTGGCTGCATACCGTGACCTGCAGGCATTCGCTGCCTTCGCATCCGACCTGGACGCTGCCTCCAAGGCACAGCTGGAGCGCGGCTCTCGCTTGGTCGAGCTGCTGAAGCAGTCCGAATCCTCGCCGCAGCCGGTGGAATACCAGATGGTATCCATCTACCTCGCCGAGGCAGGCATCTTCGACGTCGTTCCCGTCGAAGACGTTCGCCGCTTCGAGGCCGAGGTGCACGAGTACCTCAACGCCAATACTCCAGAGGTCTTTGAGCAGATCGCCGGCGGCAAGGCGCTCAGCGATGAGTCCAAGGAAGCACTCGAGGCCGCAGCCAAGGAGTTCGCTCCTACGTTCCGCACCTCCGAGGGCACCAACTTGGGCACCGAAGAGCCTGTAGATCCTTTGGACGAAAATGACGTGAAAAGCACCGAGCTCAACGTCTCCCGGAAGACGGCTAAGTAGAGTTCAGCTCTCGTAATTAACCGTCTATATGAAAGAAGGGAGGAGAAACGATGGCTAATCTTCGCGAATTACGCGACCGCATCCGGTCCGTGAACTCGACTAAGAAGATCACTAAAGCCCAGGAGCTCATTGCTACCTCGCGCATTACCAAAGCGCAGGCTCGGGTGGAAGCCTCTCAGCCGTACGCGATTGAGCTGACCAACGTCATGAACAGGTTGGCTGCAGCGTCGACGCTAGAGCACCCCATGCTGCGTGAGCGTGAAGACGGCAATGTCGCCGCGATTCTCGTAATCACCTCTGACCGAGGCATGTGCGGTGGCTACAACAACAACGTCTTCAAGAAGGCAGCCCAGCTCAAGGCCCTCCTCGAAAGCAAGGGCTACGAGGTAGTTCGCTACGTCGCCGGCAGCAAGGGCATCGGCCACTACAACTTCCGTGAGGAAGAGGTAGCGGGCAGCTGGGATGGTTTCTCTCAGGATCCGACCTGGGAGGGCACCCACGATGTGCGTCGCCACATGATCGATGGCTTCGTTGCTGGTTCTAAGGGCACTACCAAGGGTCGCGAGGGCCTGCACGCGGAAGGTGAAGGCGCAGGTGTTACCGGCTTTGACCAGGTGCATGTGGTCTACACCGAGTTTGAGTCCATGCTGACCCAAACCGCGCGTGCACAGCAGCTTTTGCCCGTTGAGCCGGTAGTGCAGGGCGAGGAGTACGAGATGGGTGACTCCGCACTGGAGGATCCGGAGCCAGTGGATAACATTTCTGCGGACTTCGAGTTCGAGCCGGACGCGGATACCCTGATGGACGCGCTGCTTCCGCAGTACGTCTCGCGTATCCTGTTTGCTATGTTCTTGGAGGCTTCGGCTTCCGAGTCCGCTGCACGCCGTACAGCTATGAAATCTGCTACTGACAACGCAACCGAGATGGTCAATGACCTATCTCGTGTGGCCAACCAGGCCCGTCAGGCGCAGATTACCCAGGAAATTTCAGAGATCGTCGGTGGCGCTGGCGCGCTATCTGACAGCGCAGAAAGTGACTAGATTATGACTACAGCTCTGCAAGAGCAGAATGCACAGTCTTCGGCAGTCGCCGGTCGTGTCGTGCGCGTCATCGGTCCGGTGGTGGACGTGGAATTCCCACGCGAGGCACTTCCGGCCCTGTACAACGCACTCCACGTCGAGATTAAGCTCGAAGCTGTGGCAAAGACCGTCACCCTCGAGGTCGCTCAGCACCTCGGTGACAACCTCGTTCGTACCGTGTCCATGGCACCTACCGATGGCCTTGTCCGTGGTGCCGAGGTAGTCGACTCCGGAGAGCCTATCTCCGTTCCCGTCGGCGACGTCGTCAAGGGCCACGTTTTCAACGCCCTCGGTGACTGCCTCGATGAGCCGGGCCTCGGCCGCGATGGCGAGCAGTGGGGCATCCACCGCGAGCCACCAGCGTTCGACCAGCTCGAGGGCAAGACCGAGATCCTCGAAACCGGTATTAAGGTCATTGACCTGCTGACCCCATACGTTAAGGGCGGCAAGATTGGCCTCTTCGGCGGTGCAGGTGTGGGTAAGACCGTCCTGATCCAGGAAATGATTACCCGTATTGCCCGCGAGTTCTCCGGTACGTCGGTGTTCGCCGGCGTCGGCGAGCGAACCCGTGAGGGCACCGACCTCTTCCTGGAAATGGAAGAGATGGGCGTTCTGCAAGATACCGCACTTGTCTTCGGCCAGATGGACGAGCCACCAGGAGTTCGTATGCGCGTGGCTTTGTCCGGCCTGACCATGGCGGAGTACTTCCGCGATGTGCAGAACCAGGACGTGCTGCTGTTCATTGACAACATCTTCCGTTTCACCCAGGCCGGCTCCGAGGTATCCACCCTGCTGGGTCGTATGCCTTCCGCCGTGGGTTACCAGCCAACCTTGGCTGATGAGATGGGTGTGTTGCAGGAGCGCATTACCTCCACCAAGGGTCGTTCCATTACCTCTCTGCAGGCCGTTTACGTGCCTGCCGATGACTACACTGACCCGGCCCCAGCTACGACCTTCGCCCACTTGGATGCGACGACCGAGCTGGACCGTGCCATTGCTTCTAAGGGTATTTACCCGGCAGTGAACCCGCTGACCTCTACCTCTCGTATCCTCGAGCCAGGCATTGTGGGCGAGAAGCACTACGAGGTAGCACAGCGCGTCATCGGTATTCTGCAGAAGAACAAGGAACTGCAGGACATCATCGCCATCCTTGGTATGGACGAGCTGTCTGAAGAAGACAAGGTGACCGTGCAGCGTGCCCGCCGTATCGAGCGCTTCCTGGGCCAGAACTTCTTCGTCGCGCAGAAGTTCACTGGTCTGGAGGGGTCCTACGTGCCGCTGCAGGACACCATCGATGCCTTCGAGCGCATCTGCAACGGTGAGTTTGACCACTACCCAGAGCAGGCCTTCAACGGCTTGGGTGGCTTGGACGACGTCGAAGCTGCATACAAGAAGTTGAACGAGAAGTAGGGAGAGGCACATGGCTGACATCACCGCCGAATTGGTTTCCGTCGAGCGCTCATTGTGGTCTGGTCAGGCCTCCATAGTGACGGCTGAGACCACCGAGGGTGAGATCGGCGTGCTTCCCGGTCACGAGCCTGTGATCGGTCAGTTGATCGACAATGGCGTAGTGACCATCCACCCAGTTGATGGCGCGCGGCGCGTTGCCGCCGTCCAGGGTGGCTTCCTCTCCGTTACCCAGGACAAGATTACCGTCCTCGCTGATTGGGCCATCTGGTCCGATGAGGTGGATGAGGCCAAGGCGGAAGAGGATTCCTCTTCGGCTCATGAGCTCACCAAGTCCCGCGGTGAGGCTGCATTGCGTGCACTTCGCCGCGCAGCAAAGGCTGAATAAACCTTGGATTGGTAGGAGAGGGCAGCAATAGCCGCCCTTCCTGCTCTCAGAAAAGCGCACTGGAGTTTATCCGGTGCGCTTTTTCACGTTTTCTTTGTCTTTGCCTATTGGCGCAGAAGCGGAATCAGGCGCTACAATCCAAATAAATGTTCTTTCACTAACCAAGGATGGCGTGTGGAGCCCATGAATTCGACGGTTATCTCGGTGGTCCTGTGGGCCTTAGCGTTGGTGGTATTGCTAGTGGTTCTGCTGGCGGCCCTGCGATTTTTTACTCTGCGCTCGCGCGGAACCCCGGTGTTGTTGCGCTCAATGCCGGCGAAAGATAGCTTTTCTTGGCGCCATGGCGTGCTGCGCTATACCGGCGAAGTCGTGGAATATTTCAAGCTGCGTTCTGTATTTCCGCGCTATAACTTGTGGTTTAACCGCCTCGACATCACCATTTTGAACTCCCGTTCTTTGGATGATGACGAGGCTTCTTTTATGTCTGATGCCACCGAAGTGGTGCACTTTAGCACCGGGGATGCGGAATACGAGCTGGCTTCCGATGCCCGCGGGATTATGGCTTTCGAAGCTTGGATCGAGGCGGCGCCGTCCAAGCGGCAACAGCGCTTTGATTACCAGCAGTTGCGAGAGCGAGCCACCCGGCAGTCCAAGCGCCAATAGCAACAGGCTAGGGTAGTAGCCATGCGCTTAGTGATCGCCCGTTGTTCAGTTGATTACGTGGGACGGCTCGACGCCCACCTGCCCTTGGCGGACCGCCTGCTCATTGTCAAGGCAGACGGCTCGGTATCAGTGCATGCCGATGACCGCGCGTATAAGCCCCTGAATTGGATGACGCCGCCGTGTACGGTGCAGGAATCCGTCATTGAGGACGTGGATGGCAATGACACGGGTGAGGTCTTGTGGCTAGTGGAAAACCCGAAGGGCGAGCAATTGCGCATTACAATTGCGGAAATCCACGAGGACATCTCCTATGACATGGGCGAAGATCCAGGCCTAGTAAAAGACGGTGTGGAGGCGCACCTGCAGGAGCTATTGGCCGAAAAGATCGACACGCTGGGCTCCAATTTCACCCTCGTGCGCCGCGAGTATCCCACGGCCATTGGCCCAGTAGACATCATGGCTAAAGATGCCGATAACCGGAATGTCGCCGTGGAGGTCAAACGCCGCGGTGGGATTGACGGGGTCGAGCAATTAACCCGCTATCTGGAACTGCTCAACCGCGATGAGTTAATCGCCCCAGTATCTGGTATCTTTGCGGCGCAAGAAATTAAGCCGCAGGCCCGAACGCTGGCTGAAGACCGCGGGATCCGGTGCGTGGTTCTGGACTATCAGGAGCTGCGCGGACTCGAGTCGAAAGAATTGCGGTTGTTTTAATGCCCCGGCGAAATAGGCGAAAACCACAGGAATTCCGGCCACTGCCCAAGGACGGCTCCACCTTCTTTGGTTCGCAGACGGTCGAGGGGCCGAGCTGGACCCACGGGGAGCCTTATATAATGCGGCATATTGGCTCCGCGCGGGCGCAAAAATTCTATATTTGCCCGGGGTGTAATCAAAATATTCCGCCTGGGGTTGCCCACATCGTCGCCTGGCCGCGCGATACCGGCAGGCAGGGCGATGACCGCCGTCATTGGCACCGGCACTGCTGGGAGCGAAGGTAGACTTGCGGGCATGATTGTTGCATTTTCAGTAGCACCCGCAGTGGTGGATGATGACTCCGGCGAGATGGCCGATGCCGTGGCGGAGGCGGTCCGCGTGGTGCGGGAATCAGGTCTGCCTAATGAAACCAACGCCATGTTCACCCTTTTAGAAGGCGAGTGGGACGAGGTTTTCGGCACGATTAAGAAGGCCACCGAAGCGGTGCGTGCGGTATCGCCGCGTACCTCATTGGTGATTAAGGCCGATATCCGCGAAGGCGTGAAGAATCAACTGACAGATAAAGTAGACGCCGTGAATCGGCGTTTAGCTAAGGAGGATTAATGACTTCTGCGAATAATGCTTATGTAGGTGGTGCCCTCGATCTCAGCTAGGTCAAGGCCCGTGCGGAAGCCCGCCAGCAGGCGCAAGAGCAGCCGGCGGCTGCGCAGGCTAGTGGAGTCCAGCCATTCTTTACCGTCACCGAGGCGAATTTTGAGACCGAGGTGGTGCGCCGCTCCACTGAGGTGCCGGTCGTCGTCCTTGTCGGCACCCCGCGCTCTACCCAGTCCGACCAGCTAAAGCAGGACCTGCAGGAACTAGCTACGGCTGGCAACCTTAGCTTCCTCGTAGGCTATGTGGATGCGGATGCTACTCCACAGGTGGCGCAGGCTTTCGGCGTGAAGAACCTACCTACCGTGGTTGCCATTGGCGCCGGTCAACCGCTGACCAATTTCGAGGGAGCCCAGCCAAAGGATGCTCTCAAGCAGTGGCTGGATAGCTTGGTAGAAAACGTCGGACCGCAGCTCAAGGGACTTGAGTCTGCACCGGTCGCAGCGGAAGAGGAAGAAGAGGACGACCCTCGCCTGCAGGAGGCAGAATCTTTCCTGAACTCCGGCGATTTCGATGGTGCGATTAAGGTTTATGAATCCATCTTGGAAGCGGAACCGGATAATACGCAGATTAAGCAGGCCCGAGACACCACCAAGCTTCTCAAGCGGTTGGATCCAGCAAACCAAACCGAGGACCCGATTGCTGCTGCAGATGGGGATAAGGGGGACATCGATAAGCAAATGCGCGCCGCTGACGCCGAGGTGGTGGCAGGTGCCCCAGAAAAGGCCTTTGACCGCCTCATTGAGACCATGAAGGTCACTGCCGGCGATGAGAAGGCGCAGCTCAGGGAACGCCTGCTCGAGCTCTTCGGCCTTTTTGCCGGCAATGATCCGCGCGTTCTTGAAGCGCGTACGAAGCTGGCAAGCGCGCTGTATTAAAGTCGGCGGAGCTGTGTCAATTACTGCGGGCGGTGAATAGATCAGTCACAATGGAAGGCGTGAACGACGTAACCCCAACTGATCAAGACTGGCTCATCGACTTCCGCGGCGTGGAGCTTCGCCGCGGTGGCAAGAACTTGGTAGGGCCCGTGGACTGGCAGGTCGAGCTCGATGAACGCTGGGTCATCATCGGGCCGAATGGTGCCGGAAAGACCTCCCTGGTACGCATGGCGGCCGCGGAGGAATTTCCTTCCAAAGGCACGGCCTTTTTGATGGGCGAGCAAATTGGCAGGACCGATATGCGTGACCTGCGCGCACTGATTGGTCTGTCCTCTGCCGCCGTGCAATCGCGCATTCCCGCGGATGAGCGGGTCTACGACCTCGTTATTTCCGCCGGTTATGCGGTTTTGGGTCGGTGGCGCGAAGAGTACCAAGACATGGACTTTTCCCGCGCCGATGACATCTTGGCCCAGGTAGGTGCCAGCCACTTGAAGGATCGCACGTGGACCACGCTTTCGGAAGGCGAGAAGAAGCGCGTCATCCTCGCCCGCGCTTTGATGTCCAATCCGGAGCTGCTCATCCTGGATGAGCCTTCTGCCGGCATGGACCTCGGCGGGCGCGAGGACCTCGTGGGGTACTTGGGCAATCTCGCGATGGATCCGGACGCCCCAGCAATCGTCATGATTACCCACCACGTGGAAGAAATCCCGTATGGCTTTACCCACGCAATGCTTCTGGATGACGGAGAAGTAGTAGCGAAGGGGCTCATTAACTCCGTGCTGACCTCGGAGAACCTATCCCAGGCCTTCCACCAGCCCATTCAGGTAGATCGCATTGGGCAGCGATACTTTGCCCGCCGGACATCTTAATGACCAACGAGATTCATGACCAGCTCGATGCGATCGACGCCAGCGATACCACCGGGTTTAACGGTGGGCGCATGGCGGCGACTGTGCTCTTGCTTCGCGATGGCCCCGGAGGGCTCGAGGTCTGGGTGCAAGAACGCGTAAGCACCATGCGGAACTACCCGGGCCATGCCGTATTTCCTGGCGGTGGGGTAGACCCGCGCGATTTCCCGCCGCGTTCGTGGGATTCCGGTGAGTTGTGGGCCGGAAAGTCCGTCGTGTCCATGGCGCGGCGGATGGGCGTGACCAAGTACAAGGCCCACGCCTTGGTCTTTGCCGCGGCCCGCGAGCTCTTTGAGGAATCCGGTACCCTGTTTGCGATCCGGGATGACGGCACTATTTCTAATGCACGCCGCTATCACCACGAGCGCCGGCTCTTAGAAGACCACACCATTTCCTTTACCGAGTTTCTTAGCAATAACGGGATGCGCGTCGATGCCGATATGCTTCTTCCATGGGCCCGGTGGGTGGGGCAAAGCAAAAACCATTGGTTCGATACTTTTTTCTTCGTCGGCCTGCTACCTAGCGGGCAAGAACCGGACGGGGACACGCATGAGGCCGATGATGCTGGGTGGTTTTCGCCGCAGCTTATCTTGGAGGGCTGGCGTGCCGGACTCGTCCGTCTCGTAGTTCCCACGTGGGCGCAAATGCAACGGTTATGCAAATACTCCACCGTCCAAGAGGTGCTTGATGATGCCTCTTCGTCCGACCTTCGCCCCGTTATCGGCGACCTCCGCGACGATCCGCAATACGCGGAATATTTCGCGACCACCCCTACAGAGCGAATATGAGCTTTAACATTGATGAAGTCCGTTTCTTAAGCGAGCATAACGCCGAGCTTGCCAGCTGGGACTTGGAGCTGAGCAAGGCTGCGCAGCTGAAGGATCTGGAAAAGCTGAAAGCGGCCTACGGCGATTATGCGCGCTGCGCCATGGAGCTACTTACTGCCCGGCGGGGCGGAAAGCTGCCTGAGACCTGGCTTATGGATGCCGATTCTGCCCAGCAAGCCACCCCGCTGCCTGTTGCGCGCTATCGCTCAGAATTCCTGCAGCAGAAAGGGATGCGCACCGTCCACGATGTCACGTGTTCCATCGGCACCGAAGGCTACGGGTCGGGCCTTGACTACTTCGGCTCCGATATCGACGCCTCGCGCATTGCCATGGCCCGGCATAATTTGGATTCTGACTCGTTCTTTCAAGCAGATGCGCTCACTACGACCACTACGGCTGATGTCATTATCGCCGATCCCGCCCGCAGGAAGGCAGGGCGGCGGATTTCCCGCCCGGAGGATTTGCTGCCACCGCTGCCGGACCTAATCGCTGCGCACAGGGACGCACACCTGGCCATCAAGTGCGCACCCGGTCTCGATTTCAGTGACTGGGACGGATTGGTCACCGTAAGCAGCGTCAATGGAGCAGTTAAGGAGGCGTGCCTCTACACACCTGGCCTCGGCACGGGCAGGCACGCGGTGATGATTCAGGGCGAGTCAGTTGACGTCCTCACGGATGAAGAGCACAACCTGCCAGAGGCGGGCGAGATCGGTACGTATCTCATTGACCCCGATGGGGCAGTGGTGCGCGCGGGCCTCGTGCAGCATTATGCGGCGCGCGAAGGATTGTGGCAGATCGATCCGCGGATTGCGTACCTAACAGGGGATCGCATCCCGCAGGGAATGTCGGGATTTCCATTCATAGAAAAGGTCCCCCTAAAGCGCCTAAAATCGGTACTAAAATCTTATGATGCAGGCAGCCTAGAAATCCTTGTGCGCGGCGTAGACGTGGACCCTGACCAGCTAAGAAAGCAGATGAAGTTGAAGGGCTCGCGGCCATTCGCGGTCATCATTACGCGAATTGGCTCACAGGGTATCGCGTTGCTTTGCCAACCCCGAGTATTATCGTCCGAAGAGAATTACGCAACATAAATCTATCGGAAAGGTGAGTGCCCCCAATGCCAACGATTGTGGCTCTGGTCAAGCATGTACCGGATACGTGGTCCACCAAATCTTTGGAGGATGACCACACCCTGGATCGCACCTCCGTGGACAACATCATTGATGAGATTAATGAATACTCCGTGGAACAGGCGCTACGCTTGCGCGATGATAATCCGGATGAAAACTACCGTGTTGTCGCTTTAACGATGGGCCCCGCACAAGCAGACGAGGCCCTCCGCAAGGCGCTTGCGATGGGTGCAGATGACGCGGTCCTCGTATCTGACGATGCACTGGCCGGCGCCGATGCACTGTCTACCGCGTGGACCCTGAACGCAGCGATTAACACGCTAGAGGATGTCCAACTGATCACCTTGGGCAATGAGGCTTCCGATGCCTCGACCGGAACGCTGGCTGGATTGCTCGCTGAATACCGCCAACTGCCTGCCTTGACCGAGTTACATCAGGTAGAACTTTCGGGCAGCGCGGTAAAAGGCAGCCGCGAAGACGCCCGCGGAACCTGGGAGCTCGAGGCCGCCCTTCCTGCGATTGTGTCCGTCACCGATAAGGCTGATAAACCGCGTTTCCCCAATTTCAAGGGGCTTATGGCAGCTAAGAAGGCAGAGATCACCACTTTGAGCGTGGCCGACCTGGGCATTGATGCCATTGCACCGACCACGACGGTCACTTCTTCTTCCAAGCGCCCACCGCGCACGGCCGGCGAGGTTATCTCGGAGCCACAGCCGCAGGATGCTGCGAAGAAGATTGCTGACTTCCTTGCCGCAAAGAATTTGATTTAGGAGTAGAAATGTCTCACGTTTACGTACTTGTTGAACACGATGCAGACAGCATTCTCCCCGTTACCGGTGAGCTCATTACCGCCGCACGCGAATTGGGGACGGTGTCTGCGGTGGTCGTCGGCAAGCAGGCAGATGCCTTCGATGCCGAGCTAGCCGCCCTCGGCGCCGCCCAGGTGGTGCAGGCAACGACGGAGGATTATGACCAGCGCCTGGTGACCCCCGAGGTTGATGCTTTGCATGCCCTGGGCGCAGCCAATCCGGCGCCCATCGTTCTGGCCGCCAGCCCGACGAATAACGAGATTGCGGGCCGCTTGTCCGCCCGCTTGGCCTCCGGTGCGCTCGTCAATGTGGATTCCATTGAGGCGGATGGTTCTGCAACCATGACCATTTTCGGCGGCACCTACGAGACCACTTCGCAGGCCACTGGCAGCTGCCCGATTTATACCCTGCAGCCGGGTTCCGTTGCGGCGGAGCCCCAGCAGGTGGAAACGAAGGCGGCCCCAATGCCACTGCCTGCGGCAACCGATAAGGATGTCAAGGTTAATTCCTTTACTCCGGCCGAGAAGTCCGCCCGTCCCGAGCTCACCGCAGCCAAGGTTGTGGTTTCCGGCGGCCGCGGCGTCGGCGATAAGTTCGGCGAGATCGTAGAGCCGCTTGCCGATGCCCTCGGTGGCGCCGTCGGTGCCACCCGCGACGCCGTCGATGAAGGCTTCTACGACGCTACCCACCAGGTGGGCCAGACAGGCGTGACCGTGTCGCCGGATCTCTACATTGGTTTGGGCATTTCCGGTGCCATTCAGCACACCTCGGGCATGCAGACCTCCGGCACCATCGTGGTGATTAACCAGGACCAAGATGAACCGTTCTTCCAAATCGCCGATCTCGGCGTCGTCGGAGACCTGCACGAAATCGCCCCAGCTTTGACCGAGGAATTGAAGGCGCGCCAGTAATGCCGCACTATTTCGACTACGCAGCAACCCAGCCGATGCGCCAATCCGCCATCGACGCATGGGTTGCCGCCTCCGGATCGCTCAACTCCAGCGCGCAGTACGCCTCTGGCCGTAGGGCCCGCTCCGTGCTTGACGATGCCCGCGAGAAAGTCGCCTCTCTCCTTGGGTGCGAACCCATCGAGGTCATTTTTACCTCCTCTGGGACCGAGGCGGATAATATCGCTATCCAGGGGCTTTATGCGGCGGGAAATACCAACCGCATCATCTCGACGGATATTGAGCACCCAGCGGTGCGCGATACCGTGAGCAAGCTTGCCCAGGGTGGCGCCACCGTGGATCTGCTCCCTGTGGACCGCAACGGGCATATCAGCGATGGGGGCGCCTTCGCGGAACCTGCCGACCTTGCCACCTGCATGTGGGCCAATAACGAAACCGGTGCGATTCAGCCCATCGAGGATCTCGCATCCCTCGCGCAACAATCCGGTATTCCCATGCACGTGGATGCGGTGCAGGTATCGGGCAAGCTGCCCATCAATTTTGCGGAATTGGGCATCACAACGCTTGCCGCCAGCGCCCACAAGTTTGGCGGCCCGCGCGGTATTGGCGTGCTTTTGGCCAAGCGCACCCCTGCGCTGCAGCCGATTTCCTTCGGCGGCGGGCAAGAACGCGGACTTCGCCCTGGCACGGTAGACGTAGCTAGCGCCTCCGCGCTCGCCGCTGCGTTGGAGGAGTCGATCGCAGAAAGCGCTGCCGAGGGCGAGCGCATCGCTGCACTTCGGAATAAGCTGCGGGATGGGATCCTCTCATCCATCGACAACGTTGTAGTGAATTCCACCGAGCCATGCTTGCCGTCGCACCTACACGTTTCTTTCCCCGGCACCGATGGCGATAGCCTCATCATGTTGCTGGACTCGCTGCAGATTGAGGCATCGACTGGCAGTGCCTGCAGCGCAGGCGTCAACCGCATGTCCCATGTGCTTTCTGCAATGGGTGTCAGCGAGGAAGAAGGAATTGGGTCCCTCCGGTTCACTCTGGGACGCCTTACTTCCGAAGACGATGTGGATTACGTGCTCGCGCATTTACCAGAGGTCGTCGCCCGAGCCCGCACGGTTTAAGTATCAGCCCTTTCTTTGGCAGCATTCCTCCGGGCGGCGATTGCCTGGGCAACGGTCAGTGCCCAGTTCCTATTCTTCGTCGCTAGCGGACCCTGCGGCTCATCGTATTCCCACCGTCCGTCTTGGAAGAGCCAGATGGTATCCCCGCTGTGCGGATCCATGATGTAAAAGGCGCTTTTATCCGTCTTTACGTTGTGGTGGTGCTGGCACAGCGAGGCTAAATTTCCAGCCGTCGTCTTTCCTCCCTCTGAGAAATCGATCCGGTGGTCTTTTTGGCACCTGTAGGCCGGGCGGTTGCACCCAGGCCAGCGGCACGCACCATCGCGACCCTCCACATAGGCACCGATGAGCGATGGAGTGGAGTAGGCCGGGCTTACCCTTGTTGCCGCTTGGTCCATATCCCGGATGGTGGTCGGGGTCAGGCGGTCTGCGGTATCTGGGTGAATCCACCCGTAGCCCTGGATAAATCCTGGAGCCGCTTTTACGTCGCTGGCGCGGTACATATAAAGGTGTACCTGAGATTTATCTTCGATGGTTCCGAGGATCAGCTGGGCCAGTGCATCGGCCTTACTGAGCCCGTGCCCTTCCGAAGTACGCTGAACAACCTCGTCAATGAGGATGAGTGTATCTTCATCGAACTCTACGTTTAACCCTGCTCGTCCGCCCGCGGTGGGGTAGATGAAATAGGAGTCATTTCGCCCGTCTTCTTCCTCGGATTCCTTATCACCTGTTGTGTCCGGTGATTCCATTGTGATGAGGCCATCGAGCTTTCGGCGAAGGGCAGCATTTGATGGAAAGTTTTGACCCGGCTTTGTGGGAGTCAGGTATTTTTCCAATTCGGCGTCTATGCGTTGAAGGACGCCGCTGTCTACCTTGCCAAGTTTGCTTAAGACCGCATCAATGGTGATAAGCCGAGAGAAGTCGAGGAAGTAGTAGGTTTCCTGCAGCAGTTTTGTGCGTGGCAATTCCTCTAAGCGGTATAGCGCCATGGTGATATCCCTCGTGCGCCGTTCGCTTAAGCCGGTGCGACCTGCCAGCGTATGACAGGCAATATCGAAATCAGCTTCTAAACCTGGTCGAATTTCCTTCCAGAGTAGGTAGTCGGATTTTCTATTACACGTGGCACTAACTGCTATTTCATCGTGTGGATCAGTGATGAGGTAGTAGGGTTCCATGGCGATTATCCCCCGAGTTTCGCACTAAGTGTCTAATGTTCATAGGTTTACCATAAGTTATCCGTTTGACTCCCGCAAGCCGAAAAGCAAATATGTGTTCTAAATGGTACATTTCCGAAAAACTGGATAGGGGAGTGAAAAATTCCCATGCATGGTACGCGTGTTGCAAATGTGGTTAGTGTGAATGATTGTTAGACTTTCGCGCATGACAACTATGAGGGCACTCCGCAAGAGCATCATCGCGGTTATCGCTGCAGTTGCAGTCACGGTGAGCGGGACCGCTGCCGCGCAGGCAGCATTGGGAAACAGCGCACCGAAAGGCATCGATATTGCTGCCCACCAGCACCCCGGTGGCATGCCTATTGACTGGAATAAGGTGAAATCTGACGGCCAGTCCTTCGCCTTTGTTAAGGCCACCGAGGGCGGGGACTGGATTAACCCGCACTACGTTAAAGACATCCAAGCAGCCAATGCGCACGGCCTGAAGACTGGCGCATACCACTACGCGCGCCCAGCTGGCGATGCGAAGACGCAGGCGGCTAACTTTGCGGCGCAGATTGCGTTGGCGCCGAATCAGACGTTGCCGCCGGTGCTTGATATCGAGGTCTCCGAGGGCAAGTCGGCCTCCCAGTTGGAGAGCTGGATCGAGGAATTTACCTCCGAGCTCAAGCGCCTGACCAACCGCACCCCAATGATTTATACCTACAAGTACTTCTGGATGGGCGAGATGAATAACTCCCAGAAGTTCACCAATATGCCACTGTGGTTGGCGGCATACCAGGATGAAGCCCCGGATCCAGTGGGTGGGTGGAAGAACCTGTCCTTCTGGCAGCGCTCTGGATCGGGCAAGGTCGCTGGTATTCCTACCGATGTGGACTTGAACCTCTTTAATGGCTCGAAGCAGCAGCTAGAGTCTTTTAGCGGCGGCAATTATGTCGATATCGGCGGCGCGCTCGATAGCCTCGTCCTCGACGATGGTGTGGACCTTAGCTCCGATAGCACGCCGGTGATTGGTGCAATCTTCGCCCTTGCGGCTGGCCTCATTGCAATGCCCCAGCTTGCCGATGCCGCCAAAGACGCCGGCCTCGATGCCCAGGCTGCTGAGGGCTTGGCGGCCTTTGTGAAGGCCTTGGAAGACGAGGACGCTCTACCTCTGAAGCAACTTGGCAAGATGGCGGTCGGTGATTTCACCGTCGGCGACTTGGCACTACTGCTTGACAACGCGGGCCATGTCAACGGCGTCGCCAAGGGCGAGGTCTCCGGCAATCAGGTCGAAGAAGCTAAGGATGCGGCGAAGAAGGCCGGTGCTGATGTGCCGGACTTCGATGCCAATCAAGTAGCTGACTTGCTCAATCGCGTGCTGAAGTAGCTCCCGCAAAGAATTTGCGGGTCCAGTTTTCATCCTTAAAGTGTGCGGGAACGGCCCCGCCTAAGAGTGCCTTTGCCAGTTGAGCAGCTTGTAACGAGCCCTCAGCTGGCAGTTGTGTCTCTGAAGCCAGCAAGATGATGTTTCCATATCGGCGCCCCTTGAGCATGGGCGGGTCAGCGATTACAGCGAGGTGATCGAAGACCTCAGAAAGCCCGGCCAATTCTTTCTTCGCCAATTGGAGGTCCGAGTGATCGCCGCAGTTGGCCACATAAAGGCCGCCGGCAGACAGGGACAATTTGGCCGCTTGGAAAAACTCCGCCGTCGTTAGATTTTTCGGCGTGGTGTCCCCAGAGAAGACATCGCGGATAATGATATCGCGGCTGGCGGGCAGAAAACCTTCGGTTTCCCTTCGGGCATCGCCGGCACGGATCTTGACGGTGGGAGAACGGGGGACATCGAAAAGCTCGCGGACTAATTCGCCCAGCTTGGCATCAAGCTCGACTACCGTATGGCGGCTGTCCGGCCAAAGGTCGGCGAAGTAGCGCGGGAGTGAGCAGCCGGCCCCGCCGAGGTGGGTAACGCGCAGCTTATTAGGGGAGACCGTATTAAGCTGTTCTACCGCCGCTGCGATCCAGCGCATATATTCAAAGTCGAGTTCCTGCGGCTCGCCCAGCACGATATGGCTGCTAGGAACGCCATTGACGTTAAGGATATAAGCTCCGTCGCGGAATTCATCCGGTACGACCTCGGCGGTGCCGGTGGATATCTCGTAGGTCCCGGTGATGCCTGACCTGTTCGCAGCTCGCTTTCTACCCATGGGATTCAAGCTTAGGGAATGGAATCGATTTAAGCTGCGTTGGGGCAAGGGAGTACACTTTCGGGCCTGTAGTCGAGGTATTTAAAGGGGAATGCAATGCGAGTATTGGTGGCAATGTCTGGCGGCGTGGACTCATCTGTCGCCGCCGCCCGTGCGGTGGAGGCTGGCCACGATGTCGTCGGCGTGCACCTGGCCCTGCATAAGGACGCGCAGCAAACGCGCGAAAAGGCCCGCGGCTGCTGTTCGTTGGAGGATTCCGCCGATGCCCGCCGCATTTGCGATAAGTTGGGCATTCCGTTCTATGTCTGGGACTTTTCGGAGGAATTCAAGGAAGAGGTCATTACGGACTTCGTGGATTCCTATGCCCGCGGTGAAACCCCGAATCCCTGCCTGCGCTGCAATGAGAAGATTAAGTTCCGTGCGCTGCTGCAAAAGGGCATGGCCCTAGGCTTTGATGCCGTTGCGACCGGCCACTACGCCACCCTTGATGATGACGGTTATATGCGCCGCTCCAAGGATGAGAATAAAGACCAGTCTTATGTGCTCGGCGTCATTTCCGCCGAGGAGCTGGAGCACTGCTTTTTCCCTATCGGTGATACCCCCAAGCCGCAAATCCGCGAAGAGGCTGCGGCGCACGGTTTTTCCACCGCGAAGAAGCCGGATTCTTATGACATCTGCTTCATTCCAGACGGAAATACCCAGCAGTTCCTTGGATCGCGGATCGGCCTTCGCCCCGGCATGATCGTCGACCAAGAGGGAACGGAGCTTAAGGAACATGATGGTGCGTGGAACTACACCATCGGTCAGCGCAAGGGCCTGGACATCAAGGCCCCGGCTGCCGATGGCCGCCCGCGCTACGTCACCGATATCGATGCTGCAACGGGTACGGTGACCGTCGGCGCGCGCGAGGACTTGGCGGTTACCGCCATCCGGGCTGACCGCTTGAAGTATCTGCACCCTGGCATGGACGGCGACTTTGAGTGCGAGGTGCAGGTTCGTGCGCACGGTTCCGTAGTGCCGTGCATTGCCCACGTGGACCGCGCCGCTGATTCGATGCGATTGGAGCTCAAGGAGCCACTGTCTGGCGTTGCCCGCGGACAGGCTGCGGTGCTGTACTTGCCTTCCCCAGATGACTTGGGCGATATCGTCATCGGTTCCGGCACCATCTGCGAGACCGTGTAAATGACCGGATTCGCACTCGGGCCCATGCCCGGCACCTCTATGGCGGAGGCAGCGGACATCATTATGGGCGAGACCGAGCTTCCCGCCATCCCGCAGCTACCGGAACGCGGGCTGGGCTCCGATTCGGTGGGGCGTACCGCAAGCATGCTCGAGGCCATCACCATCGATCGCGGCCCCCGTTCGTGGCGCATGACGGCCCGTCCCCAGCTGCTTACTCGCCGCGCGTGGGACCGCCTCGAGCGCGATCTCGATGAGGTGCAGCAGGTGTGGGGAGAGACCGTGCCTCGCATCAAGGTGCAGGCGCTCGGCCCGTGGTCGCTGGCGGCCAGCATTGAGCTTGCCGATGGACACCGCGTCCTCACCGATTCCGGTGCCTTTGCAGAGCTTTCCGATGCCCTGCTGCACGGCATCCGCGCCCACGCTACTGACGTCGCACGCCGCTTCCACGGCGAGGTCGTGGTGCAACTGGATGAGCCGCTGCTTGCCGATGTCATCGCTGGCCGCATTCCAGGAACCACCGACTTTGATTCGATACCCGCCGTCCCTGACGAGGTGGCACTCGAGACCCTCCTGCGCTTTGAGGCGGATTATCTTTATCGTCCGCCGCTGTGGTCGGTGGCTGGGGCCGCGAAAACATTCCTCGTTGATGCGCACTACCGCGACCGCCTTTCTACCCCGGAGCATTTCGATGGGATGGGTGAGCACCTGTCCGAAGGCCGCCGGGTCGGTGTCGCACTTTCCGGCAAAGACGCGCGGGCCGAGGCGATTTCACTTGCCCGCCACCTGGACCGCATTGGCATGCCGCGTGAGTTGCTCGTGGATCACTTTGATGTGTTTCCGGCTCGGGCATCGGCAAGCACCTTGCGCTCTGTAACCGAGACTGCCGCGATCCTCACCCGCGATGCGGGCGACCTTTAAGCGGCGCGCACGAGGCTATCTGTCTTCGGAGACTTTTCACTGCGGTCTGTGTAAATACGCCAGGCGACGGCGCCCATGTGTAGGGAACAAGCGGTTACGAGAGCGTACCACCATCCGTAGTTGACTTCCCTGTACCACGGAACTGCGTTACCAATGAAGGCGATTATGACGATGCTGATAATCGCTGACGCGATAAGCATCCCCGGGGAAGATGGTTTTTTGAGCGCTTTCCATGTGCCCCACACTTCGGATGCGGTGATGGCGGCAAGGACTAGGGTGGTAATCATTGGAATTCCTTAAATGTCATCGAATAGCGCTTGGGCGAGGGCACTAGTCCACATCGGAGTGTCATTATTGGCGAAGGCTGCGCGCTTATTTTCCGGATCTATGATGAGCATTGTGGAGTAGCCACCCGTTCCGCCGTCGTGCCAGAAGCTTTGGTTGTCTTCGCTTTTTTGCCAGCCATAGGCCATATCGCCGTTATCCATAATCCACTCAGCGAAAGCTGCCATGTCATGTGCAGTCGATCGTATTGCGCCCGCTGCGGCATTGCTGCCTTCCATCTCCCATGGATCGGCCTCCCGGCCGGTGGCAGTAAGGCCCCGTGGGGCATCATCGGGGACCGCCCCTGGGGTCATGAGGTAGGTCTCTGTCATTCCGGCAGGTTGAAAGATTCTCTCCTGAAGCAGGTCTTCATAGGATGTATCTGCTGCCGTTTCCAGGAGGTGGCCGAGTAGTCCATACCCCATATTGGAATAAGTCTCTGTTCCACGATCTTTAAGATCCGCTTCGGTGGCGGCATCGAGGATATCTTGGGTGGTCTCACCTGCGTAGGGATTAGCACCAGTGACCGCCGTGATTGCATCAGCGAAAATATTCCCTTGTGCTAGCCGGGGTAATCCGGAGGTGTGGTTGAGCAACTCTTGTACCGTGACCTCGGAAATGGGTGCTTGGCCAACATCCAGTACATCGCCCACGGTAGTATCAAGGCTTATCTTTCCTTCTTCCACAAGCTGATGAGCTAATTCTGCGGTGAACATCTTGGTTACCGAACCGATTTCTACCTCGGTGTGTTCATCCGCGCCAAGTCCCGCGAAGGTGGCTTTCCCTTCGTGCAGCGTGAAGGCGGTGAGATTATTGAAACCCGGTTCGGTGTGTTTGCGCAGTGTGGCGGACAGAGTGGCGTCGCCTGTTTCCGTGGTGGCCACAGCGATCCGCCGCGGCCCAATCATGAGTAAGAGGACCGCTGTCATGATGGTGACGGTGATGGCTAGCGCCATTTTTTGCTTTCGCATTAGTGATCCTCGCTTGCGGTAATGATTGTGAGCAGGGGGATGACGCGGGCCGCTCGGATTGAGTATTCCCCGTTTGTCTTGGTGGTCCAGCCACCATTAGTAAGCGCACTGAGGTGGTGGTACGCAGTACCAGTGGAGGTGACGATTTCCTCTTCCATAAGTTCTGTGGCAGTGGCTGGTGAGCTGAGGAGGCGGCGCAGGATTTCACCGCGCACGGGGTGCGCCAATGCGGCGAGGCGCTCGAGATTATCGGACCAGTCTCCACCGGTCACTGTGTCTGTTGGGCGCTGCCATTGGTAGACATAGGAGCCTAGGCCGGTGGTGATGTTGCCGCCAAAAATGACGGACCCCTCAGGAAGCAGGGCAGAAGGTTCACGCGCATCCGCAAGCCACATGGTGGACTCGTCTGCGGATGATTCGATGGGGTCAGGGGCGGGGTTTTCGAGTTTTGTGACGCGAGCCTCGAGATCGGAAATGCGCGATTCTAAGGAATCCATATTTCTAGAATTCCAAAATTTTAGAAATATGGCAAGGGGTGGGGAGACTAGGAAATCATGGGCCATGCGGTGGAGACATCCGAGGCATCGCGACCCTTGCCTTCCAGATACTTCTTAAACGCGATGCGATCCTCGTACCACTTGACCGCTTGGAATTCCATGAGCTCGTTTTCGTCCATCTGCGCGAGGTTCGGGTAGTGCTGGCGTACCTGCTTCCAGGCCACGCGGGCGGCAGCGAGGGCATCGGCAGTGGCCTCATGCGCATTGCCCAAATCCACGCCGTAGTGCTCACACACCGCGCCAAGGGTGCGCTTGCCCTTGCGCCATTTATCGCTCACGCGGTCAATGACGTACGGATCAAAGACGGGGCCGGTGACTGTGAAATCGCCGGTAAGGCTGCGCAGGACGGTAAGGTCAAAGGCCGCGTTATACACAATGAGCGTCAGGCCGTCGTCCCACGCTGCTTTGATGGCATCAACCGTGTCTTTGAGGACCTCCTCGTGCGGGCGGCCTTCTGCCTGAGCCTTTTCCGTTGTGATTCCATGCACGTCTGTTGCGGCTTGGGGGATCTCGACGCCGGGATCCGCAAGGTGCTCTACCTTCTGGACATCGCGTCCGTCAATTCGGACTAGGGCTGAGGTAACGATACGAGCGTCTTTGGGGTTGGCGGAGGTGGTTTCAAGGTCGAAGGCGAGCATGCGGGAGGCGTCGAAGTTCATGGTCCATACCTTAGTAGCTAGCCCAGACATGGGGGATCGCTAGACTTGGATACCGTGACTAATCCAGCTGATGTGCAACGTGAATGGAACGACTTGGCGCAGGAAGTGCGCCGCCACCGCAACCTGTATTACAACGGTGAACCCGCGATTCCCGATGCCGACTTTGATGCGCTTTTCCAGCGCCTGGTGGACCTAGAAAAGCAGCACCCGGAGCTGGCGGTTCCGGATTCGCCTACCCAGCAGGTAGGCGCCGCGCCGAACGCCGGTGAGGATATTGAGCACCTCGAGCGCATGATGAGCCTAGACAATGTCTTTAGCGCCGGTGAGATGCAGGACTGGTTGGATAGGACGCCCGCCAAGACCTACCTAACGGAGCTGAAGATCGATGGCCTCTCTATCGACTTGGTTTACCGCAATGGGCGTTTGGATACCGCTGCCACCCGTGGTGATGGCACCGTGGGCGAGGAGATTACCGCCAATGCGCGGGTAATTTCTGATATCCCGCACGAGCTTACGGGCACCGAAGAGTACCCAGCCCCGGAACTCATTGAAATCCGCGGTGAGGTCTATATGCGCCCCGAGGATTTCGAAGAAATCAATGAGGAGCGCGCGGCGGACGGCAAGGCGCGGTTTGCCAATCCCCGCAACGCTGCGGCCGGCGGACTGCGCATGAAGGATCCCGCCGAGGTGAAAAAGCGCCGACTGCGCATGGTTTGCCATGGCCTAGGCGCGCGCGAGGGATTTTCCCCCTCCTCCCAGCACGATGCCTATAAGGCGATCGCCGCATGGGGGCTGCCCGTATCTCCCTATACCAAGCAGGTGCACTCCGCCGCAGAAGTACAAGAGGAAGTATCTTATTGGGCCGAACACCGCCACGATGCGATTTTTGAAATGGATGGGCTCGTGGTCAAGGTCGACGATTTGGGCTCACAGCGCCAGCTCGGGGCGACCTCCCGCGCACCGCGCTGGGCCATTGCCTATAAGTACCCGCCGGAAGAGGTCACGACGAAGCTGAAAAACATCGAGGTTGGTGTCGGGCGTACGGGGCGCGTTACCCCCTTTGCCATCATGGAACCGGTCTTTGTCTCCGGCTCCACGGTATCCATGGCCACCCTGCACAACCAGTCTGAGGTCAAGCGCAAGGGCGTGCTCATCGGAGATACCATTATTATTCGCAAGGCCGGCGAAATCATTCCAGAGGTACTAGGCCCCGTGCGCGAACAGCGCGATGGCAGCGAATATGAATGGAGCTTCCCCACGCAGTGCCCAGCCTGCGGCACGACGCTCGCCCCACAAAAAGATGGCGATGCTGACTGGCGATGCCCCAATACTCAATCCTGCCCAGCCCAGCTCTCCGCGCGCCTGGAATACCTCGCCTCCCGCAAGGGCCTCGATATCGAGGCACTGGGAGAGAAGGGGGCCATGGACCTCATTGAGAACGGCATCCTTACCGATGAATCCGAGCTCTTTGAGCTAACGGAAGAAAAGCTGCTTGCTTCCGATGTCTATACGGCCAAGCGCGATACGAAGGATAAGCGCAGCAAAAAAGAGGGCAACGCCAAGGTCAATACCGCGGGCAAGAACCTGCTCCAGAACTTAGAAGAGGTTAAAGACCGCGACTTCTGGCGGGTGCTGGTCTCGCTGTCCATTCGCCACGTCGGGCCCATTGCCGCCCGCGCCTTGGTAGCGCGCTACGGCTCCATGAAGAAGCTGCGTGCCGCTAAGACCGAGGACCTTGCAGAGGTAGACGGTGTGGGTGCAGTCATTGCTGAGTCCTTCCACGCCTGGTTCGAGGTGGACTGGCACCGCACCATCGTCGAGAAATGGGCAGAAGCCGGCCTAGCCATGGAGGTAGCCGCCGAGGACAGGAAGGAACAGACCCTAGAGGGGCTAACCATCGTTGTCACCGGCAGCCTCGAAGACTTCACGCGCGATTCCGCCAAGGAAGCCATCATCAGCCGCGGCGGAAAGGCAACCGGTTCCGTATCGAAGAAAACTTCCTACCTTGTCGCTGGGGCGAATGCCGGCTCCAAGGAGGATAAGGCCCGCGATCTCGGGGTGCCTATCTTGAACGAAGAGCAGTTCCACACGCTCTTAAACACCGGGGAGGTGTAGCCGCGCCGGGCTGGGCTTATTTGAGGAAGGCACCCAAAATCGTGCCGATGTGGCCGAGGTGCTCGACCTCAGAGGCTAAGTATTCTGGACCGCCGGTGCGGCCCATGGCGATGACCATCCCGGTATCTCCCAGGGGAGCGGCCGCCAGGGCGGAATCGAGCAGTGCCCAGCTTTCTGGCACCCACTCGTCCTTATCGGGGTGCAAGGTGCGTGCGCTGTCGATGTTGAGGTCGACAGGAATCGTATCGTCATCGGCAGGGGCTGCGTTTGAGGAAGCGACGCGGTGAATCGGCTCATTATTGTCAATGACGATGGCCCACGTGGAGGTCGCTGCCTTTGGAATGGCCGCGACGACTTCCTCCATTGCTGCCGTGACGTTTGAGGCATTGGCGGCCACGCGCGCTAATAACTCGATCTGTCCGCGCCGGTCCACGCGGCCGCTGAAGGGCCGAATCGAATCTATTTCCACGCCATGGACGGAGGAGGCGGCGGTGATGAGTGCATCAGCCATCGCGTCTGCGGGAAGCTCAATGACAATGTCATCCATGACGGTGCCATCCGGGAAGGTTTCTACGATGTCAACCGATTGGATATTTCCGTCAACCAGCCCGAAGGCCTCCGAAAGCTGGCCCAAACTACCAGGGGTATCGGGAAGCAGGACACGGATTAGGTAAGACATTAAGTCGCACGCTTTCAGTAGCTTGTAGTCCCATTTACGATACCTGGGTCACAGTGCGGCGTTCAAGGGGCAATAATTCGGGGTGACTCGGCAACTGCGCGGGTTGGTGCAGTATTATGGTGCCTTAGCAATTTACATAGTACGCGCGGGAAAATAATTTTCACCTGCGCGTCGATTATGGAAAAAGGATGGAGTTCGCGTGTCTGAGATTTCGCGTGATGAGGTAGCCCACCTTGCCAAGCTTTCCCGCCTGGCATTAAGCGATGAAGAGCTAGCCCAATTCGCAAGCCAGATTGATGAAATTGTTGATTCCGTTTCCGCAGTAAGGAACGTGGACACTGAAGGCGTGGAACCGATGAGCCACCCGCACTCCGTGGATGCACCGATGCGCGAAGACGTCATCGTGCGCACCCTTACCGCCGAGCAGGCCTTGGACCAGGCGCCGGCCGTGGAAGATGAGCGATTCGTCGTGCCGCAGATTTTGGGAGGAGAGTAAATGACCAACGTTGTCGTACCTGCGGAGGGACTGACCTCTTTGACCGCCGCCGAGCTGGCGGACAAGATTCACGCGCGCGAGGTGACCTCCCGCGAGGTCACCCAGGCCTTTTTGGATCGCATCGCAGAAACCAACCCGGAGCTTAACTCCTTCCTGCACGTGGGGCAGGAGGAAGCATTGGCGGCTGCCGATGCCGTGGATAAGGCCCTCGACGCCGGCGAAAAGCCTGCCTCGGCACTTGCCGGTGTGCCGCTGGCCCTAAAAGACCTGCTGGTTACTACCGATGCCCCCACCACCGCCGCATCCAAGATGCTCGAAGGCTACATGTCTCCCTACGACGCCACGGTGACCAAGCGCCTGCGCGAGGCCGGCATCCCCATCCTTGGCAAGACGAACCTGGACGAGTTTGCGATGGGTTCATCCAATGAGAACTCCGCCTTTGGCCCGGTTCACAACCCGTATGACACCGAGCGCACCCCGGGCGGTTCCGGTGGCGGCACTGCAGCGGCGCTGGCTTCGGGGCAGGCTCCTTTAGGTATTGGTACCGATACCGGCGGATCCATCCGCCAGCCGGCGGCGCTCACCAATACCGTGGGCGTAAAGCCTACCTACGGCACGGTGTCTCGCTACGGCCTGATTGCAGCCGCATCCTCGCTGGACCAAGCGGGTCCCTGTGGCCGTACCGTTCTGGATACCGCACTCCTGCACGAGGTTATTGCCGGCCACGATGCCTTCGACGCCACGTCTGTGGATAAGCCGGTTGCCCCCGTGGTGGAGGCAGCCCGCGAAGGTGCGAATGGCGATCTGAGCGGCGTCAAGGTTGGCCTTATCAAGCAATTCGAGCGCGATGGCTGGCAGGACGGCGTGATGGAGAACTACCACGCCGCCGTGGAACAGCTGCGCGAGCAGGGCGCGGAAATCGTCGAGGTGGACTGCCCGCACTTCGATGAGGCTTTGGCCGCCTACTACCTGATCATGCCGTGTGAGGTCTCGTCCAACCTGGCCCGCTTTGATGGCATGCGCTATGGCCTGCGCGCTGGCGATGACGGCTCTCACTCTGCGGAGCAGGTCATGTCCCAGTCCCGCGCAGAGGGATTCGGACCCGAGGTCAAGCGCCGCATCATGCTGGGCACGTATGCGCTGTCCGTGGGCTATTACGATGCCTACTACCTGCAGGCGCAGCGCGTGCGCACCCTGGTTGCCCAAGACTTTGCCCGCGCCTTTGAGCAGGCTGACGTGCTGGTTTCGCCAACCACCCCGACCACGGCGTTCAAGCTGGGGGAGAAGGCCGAAGACCCCATGGCTATGTACAACTTCGACCTGTGCACCTTGCCGCTGAACCTGGCCGGCCTGTGTGGCATGTCCGTGCCTTCCGGCATGGCTGCAGATACCAACCTGCCTACCGGTTTGCAGATCATGGCACCGGCTTTCCAGGATGACCGCCTGTACAAGGTGGGCGCAGCCTATGAAGCCAAGCGCCAAAAATAGCCGCGCTATCTAAAATCGTTGTCACTGTGAAATAGCTGCGGATTAGATAACGATTCGTTTACACCCCTGTCGGACGCCCATCCGGCAGGGGTAAATTATTGGGTATGACTTTGAAAAAGATTGCAACCGCGACGTTGTCCGTCTCCGCAGCTGCGCTCATGACCATGGGCGTCGCAAACGCTGAGGAACCCGCAGCAAACCCCGCACCGGCTGAGTCCGGTACCGAGGTAGCAGACACCACCGCCAAGAGCGACTTGGTGGAATCCCTGCCGGCAGACGCTGACAAGCTGGTACCGAATATTGAGGGCCAGACCATCACCGGTGAGCTGCACTCCGTCAAGGAAGACGGCCAGTTCACCGTGCAGTTCGACAAGGATCAGTCCCTGGTTCTCGATGATGGCTGCAATACCTACACCACCTCCTACGATGTGGATAAGGATGGCACCATTCACGTAGGTGACTTCGTCTCCACCAAGGTGGCGTGCGATGACCACACCCAGGCACTTTCTGATTCCCTGCGTGACGTCCTCGAGTCCGAGCCTTCCTTCTATGCTCTGCCTGACGGCCAGGCCGCACTGGGCGCTGAGGACAACGCCGTTGTCTTCAATGTTGTTGAGTAAATACTCATAAAACCATTCAGCACCATGTTCCTCCTTAGTGGGGGACCATGGTGCTGTTGTGTATGTGGCGGGGTGGACTACTTGGCATCGGAAAGCGCGTAGGCGGCTCCGGCAGAGGCGGCCGTCACGGCGAGGACTGCTGGCCAAGAGCCAATCTTCTTTGCCAATGGGTGGGAGGCGCCGAACGCGCCGACATACAGGGCGGATAGGCCCGCGGTCGTGGCTGGATTGGTTTTCTTGGCCCAGGAACGGCCGGCCCACAGGCCCGCTGCGCCGAGGATGACGCCGCCGAGCGGGCGAATACCGGTCTCCCGGGCGGTGACCCAACCACCGATAAGGCCGAGGGTAACGGTGGTGGCGGTGGATACGTCTTGTGGCTTTTTGATATCAATCATGGACATGGTGGCCAGTCTAGGCCTGATTTGTGTGCCCCGCTAGAATTCCTGCCATGACTGTGGAGACTAACCTGCCATCGGAGCGCCAGGCATGGCTCGCCATGTTCGCCCTATCCCTCGGTTTCTTTGTATCCCTGTTGGACCAGTCGATGGTGGCCATCGCCCTGCCGGATATTCAGGCGGATTTGGGCGCCACGGTCAATGAAATCATGTGGGTTTCGGCAGCCTTTTTGCTTGCCGTGGTGGTGCCGCTACTTTTTACGGGGCGGCTTGGTGATGTCCTAGGCCAGCGCGCCCTGTTTTGTATCGGGGTGGCGCTATTTGGGATCGGCGCAGCAGCGTGTGCGCTGGCGCCGTCGATAGAAGTGCTCATCGTCGCGCGCATCGTGCAGGGCCTGGGCGCATCGTTGGAGATGCCACAGACGATGTCCGTTATTAACCGGGTATTCGCCCGCGAGCGGCGCGGGCGTGCGCTCGGCGTGTGGGGGATTATCGGCTCGGTGGCGTCATTGGCCGGGCCGCTAGTCGGCGGGTTCCTCGTGGCTTCTTTTGGCTGGCAGGCGGCCTTCTGGGTGCATATTCCATTTGTTATCGCCGCCATTGTGTTGGCCCTGCTGTGGATACCGAAGCTGCCGACGACGGCCCAGGACATCGATAAGCCCTCGGCCATAGTCTCGCTCATTGCGCTTGGCTCGATTGTCTTTGGCATCCAACAAGGCCCAGAGCTGGACTGGGATTGGCGGGTGCTGGTGGTGCTTGCCATCGGCATAGTTGCAAGCATCGCGTTCGTGCGCCTGCAGGCTAGTGCGCAGGATCGCGGCTCCACGCCGCTCTTTCCGGTGGAGCTCTTCCACAACCGCAACTATGCGGCCGGCTCCGTAGGTATTTTGACCATGGGCTTTATGGCGGCTTCGGTCATGTTGCCGGTGATGTTGTGGCTGCAATCGGTCAAGGGGTTATCCGCCGGGGAAGCCGGCATCATCGTGGCTCCCATGGTGCTGGTTTCGATGCTGATGTCACCCATCGCGGGCATCCTTACGGACGCGGTGAATCCGCGCTTGATGGGGCTGGTGGGATTTAGCCTCATGATCGCCTCGCTGTGTGTGGCCTGGTGGGTCATGCATGCCGATGTCAATCCGTGGTGGCTGGCATTGCCCATCGCCGCCCTAGGAATTGGCCAGTCCTTTATCTGGGGCTCCAACGCGGCAACGACGCTGCGCGATATTTCACCTCATCACATGGGCGCAGCGTCGGGGGCGTATAACACCTCCCGCCAGGTGGGATCCGTGGTAGGCGTGGCTTTAGTCTCCGCCGTCATGCAAACGGGTAATCCGACCACAGCGATCATCAATTCGATTCTCGTGATTGTTATCGCGCTGGTGGTGGGACTTATCTCCTCGCTGCGCTACGTGGACACGCTGCATGGATAAAAATCCTGCGCTAAATTGGGGATCATGCGTCTAGCTGTACTGACTTCCGGTGGCGATTGCCCCGGCCTGAATGCTGTAATCCGTGCGGTTGTGCGAACCGCATCCAACGAATTCGGCGATACCGTCGTGGGTTACGAAGACGGGTGGGTTGGCCTTTTAGAAGACCGCCGGCGCGATCTTTACGACGATGCCGGCATCGACCGAATTCTCTTGCGCGGCGGCACCATTTTGGGCACCGGCCGGCTGCACCCCAATAAATTTAAGGCCGGCCTGGAGCAGATCAAGACGAATATGCGCGAGGCCGAAGTCGATGCCCTCGTTGCCATCGGCGGCGAAGGCACGCTCAAGGGCGCTAAGTGGCTTAACGATAATGGCATCCCCGTCGTGGGCGTGCCGAAGACCATTGACAATGACGTCAACGCCACGGACTATACCTTCGGCTTTGATACCGCGGTATCGGTGGCAACTGATGCGATCGACCGCCTGCACACGACGGCGGAGTCCCACAACCGCATCCTCATCGTGGAGGTCATGGGCCGCCACGTAGGCTGGATTGCTCTGCATGCCGGCATGGCCGGCGGCGCACACTACACCGTGATCCCGGAAGAGCCCTTTGATATCGCGGAAATTACCAAGGCGATGGAACGCCGCTTCCAGATGGGCGAGAAGTACGGCATCATTTGCGTGGCTGAAGGAGCCCTGCCGAAGGAGGGCACCATGGAATTTGAAGCCGGCGGCGTCGACCAATTTGGCCACCAAACCTTCAACGGAATTGGCCAGGTCATTGGTGATGAAATCAATAAGCGCACCGGATACGACGTGCGCACCACCGTGTTGGGCCACATTCAGCGCGGCGGCACACCCACCGCGTATGACCGCGTCCTAGCGACCCGCTACGGCGTGCACGCTGCCCGCGCGGCGCATAACGGGGATTCAGGAATGTGTGTTGCCCTGCACGGCGAAGATATCGAACTGGTGCCTTTGGAAGAGGCCGTGGGCACGTTGAAGACGGTGCCCGATGCCCGCTACCGCAATGCGCAGGCCCTCTTCGGCTAAGGCCCGTTAAACACCGCCGTCTCGAATATTAAGATCGCTCTCTCACATGGTGGGAGGGTATTCTTTTGTCTATGAGTACCAATAGCGCTACAGAAAAACAGGAAGAACGACAGGCGCTCATCGCGGCGCTCGGCTTTCCCGTGCTCGTTATCATCGGTGGCATTATTGGCTATATCGCCCCTGACACCGCGGCATCCTTTGCACCGCAGGTAACCCCGCTGTTAGGCATCGTCATGTTCGGCATGGGGCTTACCCTCAAGCCCGTCGATTTTGCACTCGTGGCGCGCCGGCCGCTCCCGGTGGTGCTCGGCGTGGTGGCGCAGTTCGTCATTATGCCGCTTATCGCGCTCGCCGTGGTGGCAGTAATGGATCTGCCAGAGGCGGTTGCGGCCGGCGTGATTTTGGTCGGCTGCGCCCCGGGTGGCACGAGCTCTAACGTGGTGTCCTACTTAGCGCGCGGCGATGTCGCGCTTTCAGTGACCATGACCTCTATCTCTACGCTTTTGGCGCCCATCCTCACCCCGCTATTGACCTTGTGGTTGGCGGGCGAATACATGCCGGTCTCCGCGGCATCGATGGCGTGGTCCATCGTGAAGGTGGTGCTCGTTCCGGTCATCGCGGGCATCGTCATCGGCATGCTGCTTCCCCGGCTCGTGGCAAAGATTCAGGCGGCTTTGCCGTGGATTTCCGTTACCGCGATTGCCTTGATCGTGTGCATCGTGGTCGGCGGCGCGCATGACAATATCGCCACCGCCGGTGCGCTGGTCTTTGCTGCCGTGGTCATTCACAATGCGTGCGGCTATGGCCTGGGATACCTCGCAGGCCTCTTTACCCGCCAGCCGGTTCCGGTGCGCCGCACCATGGCTGTGGAGGTTGGAATGCAAAATTCCGGGCTGGCCACCAGCCTTGCCTCGTCCTACATGAGCCCGCTGGCCGCCTTGCCCGGCGCCGTCTTTTCCGTGTGGCACAACTTGTCCGGCGCGATTTTGGCAGCGCTGTGCCGCTTTAGCGATGCCCGCAGGGCACAGTCAGCTAAAAATTAATGGTGACAGCGGGGAAGTCTTGGTCTACGAACCAGGGCTCTTCCGTAATGGTGAGCGGAGGTTGGCCTTCCTCGAAGGCCAAGGTATCGCCGCCTTTGACGGTGGCGCCTTGCAGGATGTGGTTGGCGATATTCGCCAGCTTGTAATAGAGGTCCGTCGGATCCATCGAGCTGGTGCGTGCCTGGATCTCCGGGTGGCCTGCTTGGACGAGGCCGATGGAATAGCCGCGGAGCTCGCCGCCAGATTGGGTAATCCACACCGGTGCAATGTGCATGGGTGCGAGGTTATTGCGCACGGCGTCATTAAACATCGCCGGGGAGATGGAGACGTTCCCGCGCGGGTTGTGGATGATGAGGCAATTGGGGTGCTGGGCTACGGCGGACGTCGCCTGGGACAGCAGCTCGAGGTGCTCGCGGCGCGGCTCGCGAAATTGATGGGAAAGGTCGTGTTCCTTGCTATCAGGAAGGACCGAGACGAGCACCTGGGATCCCGCAGTGTTGAGGTCGCCGGCATCGGCGCTCAAAATGGGGTGGAGGCCGTAACTATCTGGGGTGGGTGCAGAATCAATGGTCTGGTAGTGCAGGAGAAACGCGCCATCGATAGGCACCACGAGGCTACCCGGGTTCTTGCCAGGAGTAATCTCGCCGACGCGCCCCGAAAAGGTGCTGCTGACGGCGTCTTTGATCTCATCGGTAGTAGGGGCGGTGGAAAAGACCGCGATGTTAATCAGTGGGGCATCGACAAGCGAATTGTCTACGGTATGTGGAGTCGTCATGACAGTCACCCTAGGGGCTAGCGCGCGAGAGTGCACGGACGTATTAAGATGGCACGCATGACTGCTGCGATGTATGACCTGATGGACTTCGACGAGGTCCTCGACAAGTATGAACCGGTAATGGGCATGGAAGTCCACGTGGAGCTGGATACGGAAACAAAGATGTTTTCTACCTCCGCCACGAACTTCAGCGCAGCCCCTAACTCCAATACCGATCCGGTATCGCTGGGCCTTCCCGGGGCACTTCCCGTGGTTAACTCCAAGGGCGTGGAGGGTGCAATCAAGATTGGCCTGGCGCTTAATTGCTCCATCGCGGAATCCTCGCGCTTTGCCCGCAAGAATTACTTCTACCCGGACCAGCCAAAGAACTACCAGATTTCCCAGTACGATGAGCCGATTGCCTATGACGGCTACCTCGACGTTGTGCTGGAAGACGGCACGGAATGGCGCGTAGAGATTGAGCGCGCCCACATGGAAGAAGACACCGGTAAGCTGACCCACCTGGGTGGCGCCGATGGCCGCATTCATGGCGCCACCGCATCCTTGGTGGACTGCAACCGCGCGGGCATTCCGCTCATTGAGATCGTCACCAAGCCCATCATCGGTGCTGGCGAGCGCGCCCCCGAAGTGGCTAAGGCCTATGTCTCGGCGCTGCGCGAGCTCGTCGCCGCCTTGGGCGTTTCCGATGCCCGCATGGACCAAGGTTCCATGCGCGTGGACTCCAACCTTTCCTTGCGCCCTATCGGCCAAGAAGAATTCGGTACCCGTACCGAGACGAAGAACATCAACTCCATGCGCTCGGTCGAACAGGCGGTGCGCTTTGAGATGCAGCGCCAGGCACAGGTGCTGGAAGATGGCGGCAGCATCGAGCAGGAGACCCGCCACTACCAAGAAACCGATGGCTCTACTTCTAAGGGCCGCCCGAAGGAGACCGCGGAAGACTACCGCTACTTCAACGACCCGGATTTGCCGCCGGTCATCGCCCCGCGCGAGTGGGTAGAAGAGCTGCGCGCAACCCTTCCGGAGCTGCCGTGGGTCCGCCGCGCCCGCATCCAAAAGGAGTGGGGTATTAAGGACGAGGAGATGCGCGACCTGGTCAACGCGGGCGCGCTGGATCTCATCGTGGAAACGGTTGAAGCCGGCGCGAAGCCGGATGAGGCTCGTTCCTGGTGGGTGTCTTATCTTGCAGGTAAGGCCAATGAGCAGGACAAGACCTTGGCCGAGCTGGATATCACCCCAGCCCACATAGCCCGCGTCATCGCCCTGGTCAAGGAAGGAAAACTGACCACCAAGCTGGCGCGCCAAGCCGTCGATGGCGTGTTGGCGGGGGAGGGCGACGTTGACGAGGTCGTCGCCAAGCGCGGCCTCGAGGTCGTACGCGATGACGGCGCCATCGAAAAAGCTGTGGATGATGCATTGGCCGCAAACCCGGACATCGTGGAGAAGTACCGCGCCGGCAATAAGAAGGTTACCGGTGCGATTGTCGGCGCCGTAATGAAGGCGACGCAGGGCAAGGCGGATCCGGGTCAGGTTAATAAGCTGATCGCGGAAAAGTTGAGCTAAAACGCCTACTAATCCAGCCAGTCTTCGGCCCTGCATCCGGCGGGGTTGGAGGCTGGCTTTCGTGGTTTTTAAATTGACCATAATTTTCATTTGGGCAGGTCAGGCAGGTAAAGCGTAGACTACGTGACATGCCAATTAAATCTAAAGTTCTGCAAAAAACGAGCCCAGATGCACCATTTCGCACCGTAGAAATCGAGCGCCGCGACCCGCGCGAAGATGACGTTGTCATTGACATCAAGGCGGCGGGCATTTGCCACTCGGATATCCACACCATTCGCAATGAGTGGGGAGAGGCCCACTTCCCGCTGACGGTGGGCCACGAGATTGCCGGCGTGGTGGAAGCCGTGGGGGACAAGGTCACCAAATTTAAGGTGGGTGACCGCGTGGGAGTGGGCTGCTTGGTCAATTCCTGCGGGGTGTGCGAGCAGTGCCGCAATGGGCAAGAGCAAAACTGCCTAAACGGCTCGGTGGGAACCTATAACTCTGAAGATGTTGATGGAACAATTACCCAGGGCGGCTATGCGCAAAAAGTCGTAGTCAATGAGAATTTCGTGTTGACGATTCCAGAAGGCCTCGACTTTGACGTTGCTGCTCCGTTGTTGTGTGCCGGAATTACCACCTACTCGCCCTTGGCCCGGTGGCAGGTCAAGGAAGGCGATAAGGTGGCCGTCGTTGGCCTCGGCGGTTTGGGCCACATGGGTGTGCAGATTGCCGCCGCAAAGGGCGCTGAGGTTACCGTCATCTCTCGCTCCCTGCGCAAGGAACAAGAAGCCTACGAGCTTGGCGCGAAGCGGGTACTGGCAACGGGCGAGGCCCCCGATTTCTTTGCCAACCACAAGGGCGAGTTTGACCTGATTTTGTCTACCATTTCCGCCTCCTATTCCCTCAATGATTACCTGCAGCTTTTGAAGCCGCGCGGAATCATGTCCGTGGTCGGCCTGCCGCCGGAGGAGCTGGGAATCACGATGGGCAACCTCGTTGGTGGCGGTAAAGTGTTGACCGGAAACAATATCGGTGGCATCGCAGAAACCCAAGAGATGCTGGACTTTTGTGCAGAACACGGCATTGGAGCGGTCATCGAAAAGGTGGGCGTTGAGGACGTTGATGCAGCCTATGAGCGGGTTGTTGCCGGTGACGTAAAGTTCCGTTTCGTCATCGATACGGAAACTTTCGCGAATTAAGTATGTAAGCTACTTCATCGATGAGCGATGATGTATTGTATTTCACGCACGTGCAAGTAGGATTTCGTTATTAGCTTACGTACCATGTGCACAGGAGCACACTCCTGCGCCGCGCCTCCCTGCATGCGTTGGGGGATAAGGAGGGGGCCTGGAACGCGCGCACTGGTGTGTGAAAATTATCCGCTACAAAAGTTAGGCAACTGTGTCTTATAAAAATATTCTCGCCATGGCCATGTCCTTCGTGGGACTGCTGGTAGGCGCAGGCTTTGCTACGGGCCAAGAGGTCGTGCAATATTTCACCGCCTTCGGCTCCTGGGGTATTGCCGGCATTATTGTCGCAGCGGCCATTATGACGCTGGCGGGCACCGTGTTCTTGCAATTGGGCAGCTATTTCCACGCCACTGAGCACAACACGGTCTTCCGCAAAGTCACCCATCCCATCGTGTCCAAGCTATTGGACGTCGCCGTTATCATCACGCTTTTTGCCATCGGCTTCGTGATGCTGGCCGGCGCCGGTTCCAATATGGAGCAGCAATTTGGCTGGCAGGCTTGGATCGGCTCCACGCTGATGCTGGGGCTTGTGATTGCCGTCGGCATGATGGACGTCAATAAGGTGTCCAAGGTCATCGGTATGCTCACGCCGTCCATCATCATCGCCGTCATTGGTGTGGCCATCTACACCATGTTCCATATGCCGGACGATGTTGGCGCGGCAATGGAAGCATCCAGCCAAATCGATACCCCGATTGGTAACTGGTTGGTCTCCGCGCTGAACTACAACGGTCTGGCTTTGATGCTGGCGGTTTCGATGTCCTTGGTTATCGGCGGCGATAACATTAGCCCCCGTGAGGCCGGTTGGGGCGGCATCGTAGGTGGCATTGTTTACTCCATCATGATGGGACTGGCAGGCTTCGCGCTGCTGATGAACGCCGAAGAGATCGAGGGCTCCGATATCCCGATGCTGTCCTTGGTCGATAGCGTCAACCCTGTCTTGGGCGCAATTATGGCCATCGTTATTTACCTGATGATTTTCAATACCGCCATTGGTATGTTCTACGCATTGGGTAAGCGCCTCTCCGCAGGTAACGAGGCCAAGTTCCGCGTTATCTTTATCGCAGGCTGTCTTGCAGGCTTCGGCGTTTCCTTCTTCGGCTTCAAGACTTTGATGCAGTACGTCTATCCAGTCATCGGCTACATGGGCATTGCGATGGTGGCCGTCTTGGTCTTCGCATGGTTCCGCAGCCAGTCCAAGATTCAGGATGAGGCGCTGCGCCGCGAGCGCGTGCGTTCGCTGATGCACCTTAAGCTGAATCCGAATAAGGACTACGACGCAGAGCGCTATGACGATGAGATTGGCCAGCACCTCGAGGATTCCAACATGGATAGCGAGGCCCTCTATGAAGAGCTCGTGACCGAGGTGACGGAGAAGCTCGACGGTGATGACGATGTGGACTTTGATAAGGAAGAATTTGAGAAGGAAAACCAGGACGATCACACCTACTACGTCGAGCGCGATGGCGTAGAGCACGACCGCTCGCCGGAAGAGATTGAACAGTGGATCGAAGAAACCGGTGCTATCGGTGACCCAGAGGAAGACAACGAGTCTTCCGAAGCGGAAAGTTCCCAGAAGTAATCTTTCCTTCAGACAATAAATTTCCCTCCCCAGGAATTTGAACTGGCCCCCGAAAGTTGGACTGGTTTAATTCTAGGCGATGAGGGGTTCAAGGGTCTGATTCCGATATTGCATC